>JACRMK010000061.1 GCA_016235055.1 Chloroflexota bacterium
AGGCGCGCTCGGCATGCTTCAAGTGAGAATTCAATACGAGTCGTGCCAGCAGCATCGCGCATGCGGCCATCGAGCGGCCGACCAGGCCGGACACGCGGCAACACCAACGAATATGCGTCGGCAGACGCGGTAAACAAATACAAACCAACACCAGCCATGAAGTGGCCCGGTGTTGGTTGCGCGAGTCGTTGATGATCGCTATCGGAACATGCCAGCCGAGACCACCGACAGCAGCGCGCTCACCAGTTGCAGCAGCAGGCAGATGCCGATCCCGCCGCCAATCAGCATGAACCACGGCGAAGCGCCACGCCCCTTAACATCCTCGCCTTCAAGTACCTGCTTCACCGCGCGCGCGGTCTCGTGCGCCAACGTCTGGTCGTTGCCGCTTTCGCCGCCGACCCAATCCCAGTTGTCGGCGCGCACCGGCACCAACAGTTTGTGCGCAGCGCTGGCCGACACCGCGCCGGCGATCGCGGCCGTCACGGCGCCGCCCGCCGCGCCGGCCACGGCGATCTGCCACGGCCCGACGATTAAGTTCGCGCCGGTCAAATGCTCGACCGCCTGGATGCCGTCGCCGCCCATCGCCTGCGCCGCCTCCGGGGTCAGACCGATCGGCACGAGCGCCAGCGACGGGAACTCGCGGTGCAAAGCCGCCAGTACCGCCTGCCCGAACGCGCCTCGCCCGGCATCGACAACCGCCACGCGCATGTCCGCCTGGCGGCCGGCCTTCTCCGCGTTCAGCAGACGGCCGTCGCCGCGCAAGGCCGCGCCGTGATAGAGCCACACGACCACGGCGACTGCGATGAACGCCAGCGCCACGCCGAGGTCGGCCAGCAGGTTGCCGCTGAACCGGTCGCCGAGCGCGATACTCAGCAGGCGGAAAACGATATAGATCGCGCCGCCCAGCACGGAGATCGTCGCCGCAAAGATATACAGATAGAGGTACAACTTGCGGATCGTCGAGCGGCGCTCGTCCGCACCCGACAGCCCCGCCGGCAGGGCGTCGGCCTGCGCCAGCCGCCACGGGTAGACCCAGACGCACAGCCCGCTGATCAGTGCGGCGCTGAACCACGCGATCGTTTCCTTGGTGGCTGCGCCAAATGCTTCACCGGCCAGCATGCGAATGATGGTGGCGATGTCGCCGATGATACCGGCCAGGAACGCGGCGAGCGCGATCCCGGCGATCAGGTAACGGTATAGCCTCCGCACCGCCGCCTGCCGCGGCCCGATGCCGAGCCGCATGTCGCCGCGCAGTATGACGGCGTGATACGCCCAGGCCACCGCCCAGACTGCGATCCACGAGAGCGGTTCGCGCAGGTCGCCGATGGATGGCAGGCCGAGCGCGTTGCGGAAGAGGCAGGCCAGGATCATCGTCGCGTTGGTGACCGCAACGGACACGGACGCGCCGATCACCGCGTACAGGTACAGCTTGCGCAGGGCCGAGTCGCGCTCGTCGGCGTTGTCCCCGGCATAGAGGCGCTGGGCGGACTGCCAACTGATAAGCCAGAGCGGGATGCCCACGGCCAGCCGCGCGATCTCTGCGCTCAACAGGAGTCGCCCGGCGAACGGCGTGGTCCCGATCGCGCCCAGCAGCAGCCGCAGCAGCGCATCGACGCCCCAGACGGTGGCCAGCAGACCGCCGGCGCTGAAGCCGAACAGGTACAGACGCCGAATCGCGCCGTTGGCTTCTTCCAACGGCATGGCATGCGTGTCGCGGCGCGCCATGCGCGCATGATAGAGCCAGAACAGGCCGAGCACGACGAGCATGACCAGGCTGTGCTGGGTGTCCCGGTCGAACACGGCGGGCGCGCGGTTGAACGCCACGGCCAGCCAGTCTCTGAGCAGGGCGAACACGGTCATCAGCACCGGCGTCAGGAATGCAGCCAGCATCGCAAACAGGTAGAACCAGCGGATGCTGCTCTCGCGCTCGTCGGGGTCGCTGCGCGCCAGCCGCGCCGCCCACAGCCAGTGCGCAATGAAGATCGGCAGACCGACGATGATCACGGCGATCAGGAACGCCGTGGTCAGCACATTGTAGGTGTCGATAAACTGCCATGCCAGCCCGATCAGCGCCCAAGCCACGGCCTGCAGGCTGATCGCGCAGATCACGTAGGTATACCAGCGTCGCACGGTTTGCATGATGATCTCCTCTTGGCTTAGCGGCAGCCGCTTGTTTGTGTCCAGCAATAGGCGAACCAGCGATCACCGTTGGCTATTTTCCATGTTTCGTTGACTTTTGTCACGTCCAGATACGACTCGCTGCTGTGCTCGCTGCCGCCGAACAGCCCGCCGCCGTTGAACTGGCGCACCCGTACGCGCACCCGCACGGTCCCCGCGCTGTTGTTCAACGGCTCCGCGCTCGATACGGTGAACGTGGCGCCGGAGGCGCCGGACAACCCGTAGTAAGCGTAATTGTTGCGGGTTGCCATATCCGCGATATCGCTCGCGCTGGCCGGGTAACCCTTGAGGCTCGGCGAGAGATACTCGCGCGCACGCGCGTAGTCGCTCCGCTGGAGCGCCAGCAGGTAGTTCTTGACGATGTTCTCCGGCGTCGTGTCGGGCAGGTAGTCGGGCGCGGGCTGCATGGCGATCATGACCAGCGCGGCAACCACCAGCAGGATAGCGCCCGCGACAATGCCGATCAGGAAGCGGTCGGGAGAGCGTGGTACCGGCGCGCTGGACGGCGTTGTATGCTTTTCGATCACAGGACTCCTTTCGTCAATGGACTGCCGTGGCTGAGTCTTGTCTCTGCGCCTGCGTGACAGGTTAGGACTATTTGCTTCCGGGGTGTTTCATCGCGGGTCTCCGACGTGGCTTGTGCTCGTTCGTCTTGCCTTACGAGGTCCATACTATCATCGGTTGCGTGCCCTATCACGCCACATGCCGCCAAAATCCGTCAACTATCACAGTCGACCGGGCACAAACATGAAACGCCGGCGCTCGCGATTTTCGTCGCGTTGCCGGCGTCGAACCTGCCCGGGCGAATGGCTCGCCACGTGCGCTCTGCGTCATCTGCGCCACGTTTTCTGTGCGTTACATGCTGCGTGTCATCGAACACTTACAGTGTAGCACTTCGGTGGAGGGCAGTCAATCGGGTTTGGGGCGCATTTCACTTCTAGGGCGGCTATTGGGCCAGCAAGCCGTCATGCCGTTGCCTGCTAGCTTCGGGCCAGCGGGCGCATAACGGTCAGCGGTGCTGTCCAGCAGCTTCGCGCCGCCGGACGTTAAGCACGCCTGGGCTGGAGGCCCAGGCGCAACGAAGCCGCCGACCAGCGCGGGCATCCAGAAGTGTTGCCCTTGGACTCCCGCCTTCGCGGGAGTGACGGCTTGTACTGCCCGGGAGCCGGTCGTCAATCTGAAAGACACCCGTCTTGAGCCATCAAGCACGCGCAGACGAACTTGCTCGGCCGCTGCATGCGATGAAATAGAAAAATCCCGCTTCAGAACGAAGCGGGATTATGTTTCCGGTTAACAACTGGCGGCAGGTTATGCCGCAGCGGGCTCTTCTTCCGGCGTGATCTGCACGGTCACGGTCGCCTTCACCTCGCCGTGCAGTTGCACGAGCACCTTGTGCTCGCCCACCTGCTTGAGCGGCTCGGCCAGCTCAATCTTGCGGCGGTCGATTTCGAGGCCCAGCTTCTCGGCCAACTGGTCGGCGATATCCTGGCTGGTGATCGAGCCGTACAGGCGGCCCTGTTCGCCCACCTTCGCCTTAAAGGTCAGCCCGGCGGCGGCGATACGGGCGGACAACGCCTGCGCGTCGGCAGTCAGCTTGGCATTGCGCTTGCCGGCGGCGCGCTTCAAGATCTCGACATGGCGCACGGCGCCTTCGGTCGGCAGCATAGCCAGGTCGCGCGGGAACAGGAAGTTGCGCGCATAGCCCTGCGCCACGCGGCGAATTTCGCCGGCTTTGCCGAGATTGTCAACGTCTTTGGTCAGCAATACTTTTATCTGCACGGCCATCCTCCACGGACAAATGAAAGGCCGCAATGTGCGGCGCGGGAAATTATGATACATGAGGTTGCGCCAAAGCGCAAATCTGGATGGCTGGCTGTCAGGTTGTTTTCCGAATCAGATGGCGCATGCTATAATCCGTTCATTCTGACGGAGGTTTGTGAATGCCTGCACGACCCTATTCTGTTACTCTGACGCTCATCCTGTTCGCCATACTGGTCAGCGCTTGCTCGTTTGGCGGCCTGCTGGAGCCAACGCCGACCCCGGCACCCACCCGCACCCGCCGACCCACTTCGACTGCCACGCCGGTCGATACCGACACGCCGGTGCCAACGGCCACAAACACCAAAGCGCCGACTGCCACCACGGCCCCAACCAACACGCTGGTGCCGCCAACCGAGACCCCGACCGCTGCGCCGCCGACCCTGACGCCGACCCGCCGGCCGCCGACGGCCACTTTCACCGCCGCGCCGCCAACCAGCACACCCCTGCCGACCCGGCCGTTTGCGCGCTGGGTGGATGCGGGGCGGCCGAGCACAGCCAACGAATGCACGTTCCCGAACGGGACGAAGGTGGAGGGCCGCATCCTGCGTCTGGACGGATCGCTGATCACTGGCAAGGCGCGCACGGCCGCCATGCACCTGTGGATCGAGGGGTTCAACACGCCACCGTTCGCGAATCCGGGCGCCTACAAGGACTTCCCAAACGAAACCGACGGCTCATGGAACGCCGAGTTTCCGAAGCTGGCTAACAAGTTCACCTGGCACATCTTCTTGAGTGTACAGTTGTCGGATGATCCGATCTCAGAAGAGCTGGTCGGCGTGTCCGACGGCGTCGACGTCTGCGGCCAGCCCGGCACGAAGAACCGTTTCAAGGCTGATTGGATATTCCCGTAACTCGCGCCGAAGCACCGCACACAATAAGAAAGGGGCCGTCTCCGATTGGAGACGGCCCCTCTTGCTATCGATCGCTGGCGGCTACCAGACCACCCATTGGAACGACAGCGGCCCGGATGAATCTGTTATAAAGAGCTTGCCGTTGCGCCCCGAACCGGTCTTGAAGCAAATTACGATACCGGACGCCACCGAGCTACTCGTCAGATTCCCGTTGCTATAATTGGTGGCATTTAGACACTCAGACTGCTGAACATCAGTCAGCGCTCTCTTGATCCCGATTACGGCGAAGGTCGCGCCGTTCTTCGGCAACAATGTCTTCGTGGCATCCCATAAAATGTCTACATCGCCGGTATTCTTGATCGCCGTCTTGAGGTCCACCGAATCGCCAGCGTTGATCGTGGCGCCGGCAGCGCGCAGCGGCGGGTTGACCGTCAGCGTGACCGTCCGCTCCACCGGGTCGCTGCCGCCAGTAATGGACACTTCCAATACATAGTCGGTCGTGGCTGTCGGGCACGCTTGGCGCGCGTCGTGGCCAACCACGCCCTTGCCGTCCAGCTTGACGGACAGTGCATTGTCTACATCCCACTTGAGCGTTGCGCAATCGCCGTACGGGATCGTGGTGCGGTCGGCGACGAAGGAGATCGCCGCCGCACCGGGCGTTGGCGCCACGGTTGGAGTCGGCGGCGGGGTTGGCGTGGCAGGGCCGCTCACTTTCACAATGATTGTCAGCGTCTGCCCGAAGAGCACGCCACTGGTCGTGGTCAGCTTCCACTTGCCGGTGTAATCACCCGGCGTCGCCGGGGCGGTCATACGGACCGTGATGTCGGCCGTCGCGCTGGGCGCGGTCGGCGGCACGGCAACCGTCTTGGCCGCCCCCATCTGGTTGCCGTCCACGAAGGTCAACTGGTAGCCTGCTTCCCAGCCGCATTTGCCGCTGTTGCGCACGCGCCACGTCTTGACAATCGGGTCGCCCGGCTTGAAGGCGGTGCCATCCGGCACCGTCACGTCCGAAACAAACGCGGCATCCGGCTCGCAGGCGGACGGCGTCGGGCTCGGCAGGACCACGGTAACCGGCGTGGTCGTGGCGGCGGGCGCAGCGCCCGCTGTGGCGGACGGCGTGCGGGTACCAGACGGCGTAACCGCGCTCTGCGGCACCACGCTGACGCTCAACGTCAGCGGATCGCTGGCGACGCCGTCGCGATTGATCGCTTTCAGGAGCAGGACATGCGGGCCGAGATCGGCGGCGGGCCACGTCTGCGTCAGAGTGACGCTCGGCAGTCCCTCCGCCTCGCGCGTGATGTCCATGCGATACAGCACGCCATCCACCCACAGCTCGACCTTGGTGATGCCGCGCGGGTCGGCAGCCGACGAGCGCACCGACAGGGTGGAGCCTTGCGCGACGAGCGCACCATCCGACGGGCTGATGACCGTAAAGGTCGGCTTGCTGCCGGCCTGGGCAACGGTGGTAGGCGCGGCAGCCGTCGGCGAGGGCGCACCGGAATCGCATGCCGTGCTCAAAGCCAGTATAAACGGCACGAGAAGTAAGATCAGGGTTCGACGTTCCATGCACGACCTCAAGGTATTTATCGGGCAAAGGCTAACATGAAACAATGGGCTTGGCAAATAGCGGTTTTTTCACGCGGACGCTTTGCCAGATTGTCGCTTTATCCGATTCGTGTTCGTTCAGCCTTCGCCGGAACTTGTTGAAGGAGGGTAGTGTCCCGCACGTATTCGCCTTCGACAGGCTCAGGCGATGACCGCTGGCGGCGCGCCCCCCCGAGCTTGTCGAAGGGGCGCCTGTCGAAGGCGAGCATCGCGCGCAACACACAATTGACACACCCGCGTGCGGGTGCTATAAAGCCGTCATGACCAATCGCACCGCAACACCCGCCGACGCGCCGCTGATTGATATTCCCCGCCACCCGCTCTGGATGATGGCCTATGACGGCGCGTGGTCGCTGTGGGATCGGCAGGCCGAACGCATCGGAACCTACGGGTTTCACGCGTGTGCCTTCGTGCTCTACGCGCGTTACAGCCGCGACCGGCCCCGCGCCGCGGGCGTTCTGGATACGCTGCTGGCAACCGAGCACACCTCTCCCCTGCTGCCCTGGGCCGAATGGTTATTCTACCAGCACAGCGGCGACCGCGACCGGCTGGCGCGTGTGTACCCCCGGCTGGCTGCCAAACACGCCCGGTTGTCCGAGCAGTTGCGGCAGCCCAGCGGCCTGTTCGGCAACTGGGCTCCGGACGCGACGTCGCCGCGCGAATGCGACGAGGCGGTGGACACCAGCACGCAGATGACGCTGGCCGCCGGCTGCCTGTCTGCCATCGCGCGAGCCGTGGGACAAGATAGCGCGGCCGAGGCACACGCCGCCGAGCAGCAGACGCTGGCCGGGCTGATTAACCGGCTCTGCTGGGACGGCGAGACGGGCTTCTATCTAGACCGCCGCGCCGATGGCTCGCGCTCATCGATCAAGACGACAGCCGGGCTGTGGCCGCTCATCGCGAGGGTGCCCGACGCTGAGCAGGCGAGGCGGATCGCGGCGCACCTATCCGACCCGGACGAGTTCTGGCGGGTGCATGCCTTCCCGTGCCTGTCCGCCGACCATCCGCGTTACGCCGAGCGCGGGGCCTCCGGCCGGGGTTCCGTCTGGCCGCTGGACAACTACGTCATCCTGCGCGGGCTGGAGCGGTATGGGCTCAGCGACCTGGCGATACGCGCCGCCGATAAT
The DNA here is from genome assembly GCA_016235055.1 of Chloroflexota bacterium. NCBI lineage: Bacteria > Bacillati > Chloroflexota > Chloroflexota bacterium. The sequence continues at coordinate 7,583 of JACRMK010000061.1, forward strand.
CACGTGACGACGATCTCCCATGTGTTCAAGGAGACGCGCAGCCACTGGGAGAACTACATGCCGGACTACATCGAGCCGGGCAGCATCGCGCAGCCGGACTTCGTGCCCACGGCAGGCATCGGGTCGGTGGCGACGCTGATCGAGACCGTGCTGGGGCTGGAAGTGGATGCACCGGCGCGCACCCTGCACTGGACGCCGCGCTTCCGCGAGGCGCACACGATCGAGCGCCTGCGGATCGCGGACGCGGAAGTCAATCTCGCGGTCTCGCCCGCCGGCGACGCATTCGAGGCAACGCTGAGCGTGTCCGCGCCGCTGACGCTGGCGCTGCGCCTGCCGGATGGGACGCGGAGCGTCGGCGTCGACCGTGAATACCGCTTCCGGTATTGATCGGGCGCAGACACAAACAAAAACAGCGCGGGCATGACACCTGCGCTGCGTTAATTGATGCCGGAGACGTAAGCCGCGATACAAACATTGCGCTGGGCGTGGCTTGCCGGACGTGCAAATACTGGCATCGCCGCATCGTTCAATGCCCGATGTCGCGCATCCGGTCTCTATTAGAAGAATCTGTCCAAGTCGTAGTTGCCGCTATTCGCCTGGACGAAGCGCACCCAATCGATCGCACCATTGGCAGTACAGTATCGCTCGATAAAAGATTTCGTTAACCTATTTGTCAGATTGTCTTTCTCACTGTCAAATGCGTCGTTATGCTGCTTGGCACGATAGCCGATTGGCTCGATGATGTCAATGTAAAGGTCCCGGTTCTCACTGATCAGATACCAGAAGTTCTGACCTACCACCTTCAAATAACCTCGCAATCGACTCGTTTTGGTTTTTCCGTAACAGATGCCCAATACGGCTTCGACGTTAGCGCCTCGATTCAGCTGTTTGACACGCGCAACAGCATTTTTCAAGTCTCGCTCTAATTGCGTGTGTTGCGAACTATTGCCCCAGCTTGGCCCAGATTTTACTGAAACGAGATAGTGAATCCCGTCATTGTGAAATTCGAGATCTACACCTTGAGCGGATGATTTCTGACCACCGCTTGTGCGTTCTGCGACGAATATGGCAAGATGCTCTAGAAAATCGCCGAACAGTTTCTCTTCAGACGAAGAAAGAAATGCATCGAGAAGCCCCGTGATGAGTTCGGATGCCGCATTGACGTTCTTCGCCCTAAAAAGGTAAGGGTTCTTCCGTACGAGCTTGGGAAGAGTCAACTGCTGGAGCGACGATAGCCTTTGCTGATGAAACGCGACGATATGCTCATTGACATAAGCATTGACATCGTTGAGATTCAAGGAGTTCATGGTTTCCGACTTGCCGACTTCTTGCTTCGAGTTGTCGAGTAAGATGACTTCAATTCGGCTACGTTGGGTAGGCGTATTTGCGCATTTGCAACCCGGCGGCGTGACTCTTCTACGAATTCGCGATTGATGTCGATCCCCACGTAATAACGCCCCAATTCTACTGCGGCAAGCGCTGTCGTGCCTGATCCGACAAACGGATCGAGCACAAGATCACCCGGCAAGGTGAAGAGTTTGATAAACCATGCAGGCAGTTCTGTTGGAAATGCGGCGCTATGGTTGCGGTTGCCACATTCCGTCGCCATATGCAAGACGTTATTGGGATACACCATATCGCGACCTACCCAATTTGAAACATTTTTGCCAAAGCCGCTACCGACTTTCGATTCGTCGCGTGTCTTATCGATATCACTTAGGTTAGCCAGACGCGATTTGGCCCAATTACCGACGGGTATTCTCACGGCATCCTGGTACATATTGAACCTCTTATCCTTGTTAAACTGAATAAGTCGTTCCCAGTTGTCGCGAAAACGATTGGGCCATTTCCCCGGGTAGGAGTTCTTTTTGTGCCACATGAACTCTTCCGTCCAAAGCCAACCCTGGTATCGCATTTTCATTATGAGTTCGAGTACGTACGTATGACGTTCGCCGCCGACCACGCGTTCCTTGATATTCAAAATAAAGGTGCCTGTCGGTTTCAGCACACGTCGAAATTGCGCGGCCTTGGGCAAAAACCACTCGACATAATGGTCGGGGTGTATTCCGCCATAGGTATGGTTGCGCTGATCGGCATACGGCGGCGATGTGAAGATCAAGTCAATGCAATTGTCTGGAAGTTTTTGCAGAACCTCCTCGCAATCGCCGTGGATGAATTTGTTCTGATATTCCATGGTAGTATTCATCTTATTATAGACCATCTCCTGCATTACTAGTACCCGTTGATCGTGCGTCGCCGCATCGCCGCCCACCATGCCGGATGACTCGGATCGATCATCTCCGGCTCGAAGCCAAACCGCAGGTACATTGTGATCGCCGGGATGCGAAAGTCTTCCGTCAACAGGAAGGCATAGCCAAAGCCCAAATCGCGGATGTGGTTGAGCACGGCGAGGCAGACTGCCTTGCCCAGCCCTTGCCCGCGCCGCGCGGGATCGACCACGACCCAGCCGACTTCCGGCATGATGCCCGTTTCGAGCTGATGAAGGTACGTGCAGGCTGTCGCCACCGGACGGTCGGCAAGCGTCGCGAAGCAGATGCCGTCGAGCGGCATCGGTCCGCGATTGCCGGCGAGCATGCCATCCAGCCGCGCGCGGTCCCACGCGCCAAACTCGCCGGCGGACAGCAAAGCAATCCACGCATCCTCGTCGCCCGGTCGGTAGCGCCGCAGGCGATAAGGCTCCGGCAAGGTGGGCGGCGGCAGCGTATCAAAACGCCGAAAGCCCATGCGCAGTTGCGGAACGGTCTGGGTCATCGTGCCTCCCCACGCGTCCACTCCAGCCGCCGCGCGATCTCATCCGGCGCAAAGCGCTCCACCGGCGCGGGGCCAAACTGCTCGACGGCAAACGACGCCGAGACCGCGCCGCGCAGCCCCGCCTCGAATGGGTCGCCCGTCTCACACAGGCCGACGACGAAGCCGCCGCAGTAGGCGTTGCCCGCGCCGGTTACGTCGACCACCTGCGCCGGCGCGGCAGGGATGCGCCAGGTCCGGCCGTCGGCGTGGCGATGCACCAGCGAGCCTGCTTTGCCCATGCGCAGCGCGAGCAGCGGTGCGCCCGTGCCGGCCAGCGTGGCGACGATCGCATCCAGATCGCTCGTGCCACACAGGCGCGCGGCTTCCTCGAAGTTTGGCGAAAAGACATCGACTTGCGGGCAGAGCGGCCGCAGCGCAGCAAGCCCCGCGTCGACCTGACTGAAGGTCGGCTCCCAGAAGATGCGCGCGCCGGTGCGCGCCGCGCGGATGCGCGCAAACAGCACGGCGAGGCCGGCCGGCGTGCCCCACTGCACATGCCAGCCATCGGCCTGCAGCCAGTCGGCGGGAATCTCGTCCGGCCGGGGCGTGGCGGCGCGGAATGTGTCGAGGCTGTTGCGAAAGATCTCCGTGCGGTGGTCGTTGAACTCGAAGATCTGCCACGCGCGCGCCGTCGGCAAGCCCGGCCGCACGATCAGTCCCGACAGGTCGACGCCGTACGCCGCCAGCCGCGCGCGGATCGACGGCGGGCAGTCCGCGCCGATCGCGCCGACCATGCCGAGCGCCGCCGACCAGACGCGCATGCCCGCGATGGCGTGCGTGCCCGCGCCGCCGAGCTCGCCCATGCGCGTCTCGCCGGTCGGCAGCACGATGTCGTCGATGATGACGGTCGCCAGCGAGACGTAACGCGGCGCCATCGGCTCAGGCGAACAGGCTGACCGGCTCGCGCGTGTTCGCGTTCACCAGGCCGTGGTCGGTGATGCGCAGGCCGGCGCTGACCGAGAGCGTGTAGGTCGACAGGCGCATCAGCAGCGCGGGGTGCACGACGCCGACCGCCGCGATCGCTTCCGTGAAGCGCCGCACCTGCGCCGCCGCCACGCTGACGGGGTGCGGCGAGATGATGCCTGCGATTGGCAGTTCGATCAGTGCAGTCACTTGCCCGTCGCGCACCACCGCCATGCCGCCGCCGGCGCTGATCACCGCGTTGGCCGCCGTCGCCATGTCGCGCAGGTCGCGGCCGATCACGCACAGGTTGTGCGCGTCGTGCGCGTAGGTCGTCGCGACCGCGCCGGCCGTCAACCCCAGCCCGCGCAGCAGCCCGAAGCCGCGCCCGTTGTTATGCCCGTAGCGCGCAAACACGGCGATGTACGCCAGGTCGTCGCCGGGCGGCAGGGCGACGAGCCCGTCGCGCGCTTCGACCGTTTCCTCGGTGAGCCTGGTCGTCGTACCCTGCTTGTCGGACAGGATGACGCGCGCGCGCACCGAGCCAGTCTGCACCGGCGCGGCGATAGCGAAGTCCTCGGCGTCGAGCAGCGGCAGTTTCACCGTGCCGTGCGCCGCCGCCAGCGGCTTGTTCTGGTTGGTGGCATGCCAGAGCAGCTTGCCGCCGCGCACAACCGTCTGCCCGTCAACCAGCACCGTGTCGACTTTGAACGCCTCGATCGAATCGACCAGCACAATGTCGGCCGCCAGGCCGGGCCGGATCGCGCCGCGGTCATACAAGCGCATGCGGCGCGCCGCCTTGATCGTCACCGCGCGCAGCGCCAGCATCGGCGGCATGCCGAGCGCGATCGCCTTGCGCAGCACCTGGTCGAGGTGACCGCGGTCTTCGAGGTAGTCCGGCGCGACGTCGTCGGTCACGAGGCAGACGTCCGGCTCGAACGGCAGCGACGTGACCGCTTCAATCACCTCGCGGCTCAGGTAGCGCTCCTGCAACTGCACGGTCACGCCGAGCCGCATCTTCTCGCGCAGGGTGTCGGGTGTCGCCAGCGTGTGGTCGGAGTCCACGCCGGCCGCGATGTAGGCGTTCAGCTCGCGCCCGCGCAGCACCGGGTTGTGGCCCTCGATCACGCCGCGCGCCTTCTTGCCTTCCGCCAGGATGCCGGCGATGTGCGGCCACTCGCCGATGACGGCGTGCATGTCCATGACCTCGGCCAGCCCAATCACGCCCTCCCACGTCAGCATCTCGCGCGCTTCCTCCGGCCCGATCTCGCCGCCGGCCGTCTCCAGGCTCTTGGCCGCCGGCACACAGGTCGAGACGAGGTAGAGCACCTTCAGCGGGATGTTCTGGCTGGCTTCCCAGAACAGGCGGATGCCGGGCAGGCCCATCGCATTGCCGATCTCGTGCGGGTCTTCGGCGACGGTCGTCGTGCCGCGTGGGAGCACGCCTTCCGCGAAGTGCGCCGGCGTGACCAGCGTGCTCTCGATGTGCAGGTGCGAGTCGATCAGCCCCGGCACGGCGAGCCGGCCGCCGCCGTCGATCACCTCGGCGGCCTCGCGCGGCGGCTGTGTGCCCGGCGGCTCCACCATGGCGATCTGCCCCCGGTAGATGCCGATATCGGCTTGGTAAATCTCGCCAGTGATAACATTGGCCAGCCGGACATTCTGGATGAGCGTGTCGAGCTTGATTTTGCCGAGCGCGGCCTGGACTAGCGTCATAGGGACTCCCAAGGAGAAGTGAACGGTTAATTGTTCACCGTCAACTGATCTTGAATCGGGCTGGTGCGGATGGCGTTGCCCCCGGTGGCCGGATCCCACGGGCCGCTGCGCCCGCGGAAGTACGGCAGGTTCTGCGCGGCCGCCAGATGCGCGGCGAACAACTCGCCCGCCGTGCAGTAGACCAGCGGCGAGATCGCCTCGTCGATGGCGCCCGGCACTGGCAGCACCCGACTGGCGCGCGCGGCGATGTCGCGATCATCGGCGGCGACAATGGCGACGGCCGGGCGGCCGATGCGATTGATGATCGGCAGCAGTTCGGCGGCGCGGCTGTAGCCTGACCCCGGCGGCGCGATGATGAACGTCGGCGTGGTGCGTTCGCGCACAAAGTACTGCAGGTGCGCCCATTCCTCGGTGTCCTGCCCCTGCGCGTGGTCGCCCGAGGCCTCCATGATCTTCGCGGCGCTGAACAGCGCGCTCGCGTAGTTCGGCCCGTGGCCGAAGAAGACGTAGGTCGACGCGTCTTTGGTCTGTGCGGCCAGTTCGGCCGCCGGCGCATCGGTCGCTTCGGCGGTCGCGCGCGCCAGGGCGGCGGTCGCGCGCAGGGCATCGCGTTTCGCCTGCGCCTCGGCGGCGCTCAGCACGCCCTTGGACTCGCCGATGTGGATCGCTAGCAGGTAGAGTCCGAGCAGCGAGGTGGTGTACCCGCGCACGCCGGGGCCGCCGGGACCCGCCGGCGGCGCGATGTTCATGACGCGCTCGGCCGCCTGTGCGATGCGACTGGCCGGCGAGCCGGTGCAGGCGATGGTCCGCGCGCTCGCTTTGCGCGCCAGCACGGTCGTCTCGATTGTGCGCGAGACTTCGCCCGACACCGAGGTGCTGAACACGGCCGCGCCGCGCCCGCCCGCGCGCGCCAGCGCGGACGCCTCGTAACGCGCAAACTGCATCGCCGTCAGCGACTTGGTGCGCACGCCGGTCCACTGCTGGAACGCCATCTCGGTCGCCAGCGAGGCGTGGTGCGAGTCGCCGCAGCCGGTCAGGTACACATCGCTGATCTCGCGGCACTCGGCGGCGCTCAGTACGTCGCGCGCGCGCCGGTCCAGTTCCGGCGCCATTTGCTCGATCAGATCGCCCTTGCTGAACACGGCGGCCCGCATTTCATTGTCGCTCATCGTTGTTGCCTCCTTGAGATTGCTATCCACAAAGCCACACGAAGAAACACACATACCTCTAACCGCAGAGAACGCAAAGAACGCAGAGAAAACCCGATTCAATCCGCGAATAACGCGCTCTTCGCGAATCAATTGCGTTGCTCGCTTCGCGCAACCTTGTGTGCTTTCGCGGCTTCATCTATCACCACAGTCAAGCCCAATGGTTCTTCTCTGCGTCCTCTGCGTCCTCTGCGTTCTCTGCGGTTAATGCTTTTCAGCAAGCCCACAGGTTTATCTTTGCGTCCTCTGCGTTCTTTGCGGTTAATGCTTGTATTCGTTTAGATTCGCGTTATTCGCGGATGAAGATCGGTTTTCAGCCCGCCCGCGCCAGGAACGCCTCGACTTCGCCTTCATCGGGCACAGCGGCGCGCGGGCCCATGCGCGTGACCGACAGCGCGGCCGCGGCGTTGGCGAACGTCACGCAACGCTCCAGCGGCCAGCTATGCAGGTAGCCGCGCAGGAACGCCGCGTTGAAGCAGTCGCCCGCGCCGGTCGTGTCCACGACCGGCACCCGGAAGCCCGGATGCGCTGCCTCGCCCGTGCGTGTGAACGCCATGCTGCCGCGCGCGCCCAGCGTCACGATGACCGCATCCGGTCCCAGCGCGAGCAACTCGGCAGCGGCGCGCGGGTCGTCGCGGCCGGTCGCCGCTTCCAACCCTTCGACGTTGAAGAACGCGATGTCACACAGGCCGAGCACCATTTTCAGATTGTCGCCGCGTGAGGCGACTGTCCGCTCGATATCCAGTGCGCAGCGCCCGCCGCCCGCGTGCACGGCGTCTGAGAGTTGCCGCAGCCGGTCAAGCGCGTATGGCATGCTGTACACCACGCGCGCGGTCGCCAGGTAAGCGCGCGCCGCCGCGTCGATGACGAACGGATCCGCGTAGGTCGGCACGACGACCACGCCCTTCTCGCCAGTATGATCGACCATCACCACCGTCAGGCCGGTTGCGTTGCCCGTCCGCCGCTCGATGTGGTCCGTCTGCACGCCGAAGCGTGTGAAGTCGTCCAGCACAATCTGCGCGTACTGGTCGCCGCCGACCGAGCCGAGGAAACCGGTGCGCAGCCCCAGGTGGCTGGCGGCGCAGGCAAAGTTCGCCACCGTGCCGCCCGGCAGCCAGCCGACGAGTTTGCCCATCACCTTCTGATCATGGCCCGGCAGGCCGTCCACTTCGAGCACGAGATCGATGGTGCCACGCCCGGCGGCGATGACATCCAGCGGCTTTAGTTCGTTCGACATAGCGCCGATCAGGAGCGCACGAAAGCGACCAGATACGCGCCGAGCAGATAGAGGCCGATGCCGGCGAACAGCCAGCCGAAGGCGGCGCGCGTCGCGCCCCGGAACTCGCCGTGCACGAGGCCCCAGACTTGCGTCCAGAGCCCGGACGTCAACCCCAGCGGCCACGAGACCGCCGAGCTCAGGAAGCCGGTCGCGAACGTGTGAATGATATTGCCGCCGTAGTGAAACAGGCCGGTGCCGATGCCCCAGCGGTGCGTGCGGAACGGCGCTTCAAAGACCCGGCCCCACAGGCCGCACCGCGTCAGGTTGACGCCCGCCGTCAGCAGGCCGCCGATCAGTGCGCCGGTCGCCAGCATCGCCATGAACGGCAGGACCGCCATGCCGTGCGACTGCGTCGTCGAGCGCAGGCCAAACGACAGCGCCAGCGGGTAGGCCGGCGTCATCAGGTTGGCAATGGCGACCAGCCCGAGCGCGCGCCAGAGATCGCGTGCGCTGACATAATCCGGCGCGTCTTGCGCCTGCGTCCGGCTGCGCAGCTGCCCGGCGTGCATCGACGCCACAACGGCCCCGATGAGCGAGAAGGCGGCCAGCGCGACGATCAGCGGCGACACACCGGCCGGCAGGCCGCCGACGACAACCGTGATCGTCGTGCCGATGGCGATATTCATGGACGACTGGATCGGCTGCGCCACCGATAGCCCGATCACGCGCATGACCGTCAGCGAGAAGCGCATGCCCGCCATATAGATCGCGCCGCAGGCCAGCGTGACGACGATGCGCGCCGGGTCATCGCGCCAGACGGCCGACAGGTTGCCGGCCAGAGCCGGGCCCTCGAGCGCCAGTCCGACGATCCAGACGAAGACCGCCGAGGTCGCGCAGAGCGTGACGATAAAGCCGTCCAGCGGGTAATCGCCCAGGTATTTGAGCGCGACGAACCACGAGCCCCACAGCGACGCGGCGAACAGGCTCATGACCACCGCCAGTCCAGGCGTCAGTTGCGGGTTGAAGTTCTCCATGCGGTGTGCGGGCTATCCGGCCCGGACGACCCGCATGAAGTCGCGCACGCGCTCCGCCAGTACTTCGCCCTGCTGTTTGCCCGCGTCGCGCTCGAACGTGCGGCCGACGATCGCGCCATCGGCCACGGAGAGCAGCTTGCCGATGTTGCCCGCGTTGGTGTAGCCGCCCAGGATCACCGGCAGGCCGGGGTTCGCCGCCTTGATCGTCTTCACCATCTCGACCATCTCGTTCGCGTCGGTCACCGCCACGACGACCGCATCGGCCAGTCGCATCGACGACGCCTGCCGCGCGATCTCCTCGACCGGCGTCGGCACCAGCGGCTTGTAATGCATCGACCAGATATCGGCCATGATTTGCACGTCCTGCGCGGCCATGCGCGTCTGGTAGCGGATATACTCCTCCGGACGCGCCTCGAGGATGCCGTGCGCCAGATAGGTCGCGCCGACCACGGCCGTCGCGCGGATGAACGCCGCGCCGCAGACCTTGGCCACCGCCAGCGAGCCGATGAAATCGTTGCGCAGAATGTGCACGCCGACCGGCGCGCTGACTTTGCTGACGATCTCCTGCGTGATCACGGTCATGGCGGCGACCGTCTCAGGCGACGAGGCGTCGCGGCTGGTCGCGCGATCCCAGCGGTTCTGAATCAGCATGCCGTCAATGCCGCCGTCAGCGAGCGCCTGCGCGTCCTGCACGGCGCGCCGCCGCACGTCCTCGAAGTTATTTCTGTAGTCCGGCGAGCCGGGCAGGGGCAGTAAGTGCACCATGCCGATGATCAATTTGCGTTTGCCAAGTTCAAGCGATGCCATGCATGCTCCAATCGTTGTCGAGAGTCATGATCCACGAAGAGACACAAAGAAACACCAAGTGAATCGATCCGTTCCATTCGCATTACCCACAGATTCAGAGGAAGGTTTTCTTTGCGGCCTTTGCGTACTTTGCGGTTAATGCGTTGTTCCCAAGTTTCTCTCTGTGTCCTCCGCGTTCTCTGCGGTTAATGTTTTTATTCGCGCTGCGCCAGGAACGACTCGACCTCCGCGCGCGTGGGGCCGCTGCGCCCGCCCACGCGCATGCACTTGATCGCCGCGGCGGCCGAGGCGAAGCGCCCGGCGCGTGGCGGCGGCCATTTCGCGAAATACAGCCCGTACACCAGGGCCGCGTGGTAGGTGTCGCCCGCGCCGACGATGTCCACCACAGCCACCGGGAAGGCCGGCACGGTGATGATCTCGCCGCCGGCGGCAATGAGCGAGCCGTCCGCGCCGAGCGTCAGCGCAATCGTCACGCGCGGGTACTGCGCCATGATCCGTTCCAGCGCCCTGCGCGGCTCGCGCTTGCCCGTAAGCGACTTCACGCCGTCCACCGACGGCATGAACAGGTCGGCGCGGTCGAGGATGCCGCGAATGTGCGCCTCGCTGATGCCCAGCCGTTCATACGCGCCGAGCGAAGCCTGCATGTCGCAGGCGATCTTCAGGCCGCGCGCGCGGGCCAGACCGGCCGCGTGCTCCGACGCCGCCGGAGCGTTAAAGTCCGTAAAGTACACGCGCGCGCCGTCGAACAGGGCCGGGTCCACGTCGTCCGCAAGCGGTGACTGCATCGTGTCGCGGTTGAACAGCATCACGAGCCGGTCGCCCGCGGCATCGAAGACCATCATCCAGCTTGGCGAGCGCGTGCCCGGCCGCGCCACGAGGCCGCGCGTATCGACGCCTTCCATCTCCAGGTCGCGGCGGATGCGACGCCCGGTGTCGTCATCGCCAATGCCGGCGACGATGGCCGTGCGCAGGCCGAGATGCGACGCCGCCACGAGCGCATTGGCGGTCATGCCGCCGCCGACCTCGACATCCGACGTGGTGACGGTGGTGCGCCCCGGCGCCGGCAAAGCCTCCACGCGCACGATGCGGTCCATCACGCACTGCCCGACGCCGACGATGTCCGCGCTCATAATGATTGGTCTGCCCGCCTGCCGATCAACGAATGGACGCCGGCCAAACGGCTGACGCGCCCTCCATCCGTTTGTCCGTTCGATGCACCCTGGCCTCACGCCAGGGTGCGCTTATCGGTCGGTGGCGCGAAGCCACCGACCAGCGTCCGTTGTCGCTAGCGCACGATCTCCGCCGCGTACGTCTCTAGGAAGCGCCTGGAATCGACGCCGAGCGCCAGATTCACGTTCGGCGCCTGCTCCCACTGCCCGCGGAAGTCCGGCGACGTCTGCCCGAAAGTGCGCTCGCTCTGCGTTTCAACATGCACGTAGACCTTCTCGCACGTGAACAGCGACGGGTCGAGGATGTACGCCAGCGCCGACGAGTCGTGCACCGGCATCTGGGAGATGCCCATGCGCTTGAAGTAGCCGGCGTAGTAGAACGGCACGATCGCCTTGATGAAATCGGTGGTTGGCGTCTGCGCCGCGTAGATGCGCTCCAGATACTCGCTGCTCATCATCGACTGCATCGTCACGTCGAGGCCGATCATCGTGAACGGCCAGCCGGCGTTGAACACGATACGCGCCGCCTCCGGGTCGTTGCGGATGTTCGCTTCGGCCACCGGCGAGGCGTTGCCGCGCACCGTCGCCGCGCCGCCCATGATCACGACCTGCTTGACCTTCTGCGCGATCGACGCATCCAGCAGGACCGCGGTCGCCACGTTGGTCAGCGGGCCGACGGCCAGCAGTTCGATCTCACCCGGGTAGCGGTTGATCGTCTCGACGATCATCTGCGCCGCCGGCAGCGACGCCGGCTTGCCGCTCGGGAACGGCAGGTTCGAGTTGCCGAGCCCGTCATCGCCGTGCACGGTCGAACCGCGATTGCTGCGCACGCGCATCAGCGGCTTGTCCGCGCCGCACGCCACCGGCACGCCGCTGCGTCCGGCAATCTCGAGGTTCTTGAGCGCGTTGCGCCCGGTGATCGCCGAGCCGCCGTTGCCAAACACGGCAGTGATCGCGACCACGTCCACGTCGGGCCGTTTGAACGCCCACTGCAGCATCATCGAGTCATCGACGCCGGGATCGGTGTCAATCAACAATCGGTGCATCGGTTGCTCCTCTGTCATGCATGTTGTGCGGACGCTCTGCGATGCGCCCGCGCAGTTCGTTTATGCGCGCCTGCGGTCAACGGATGGATAACGGATGAACGGATAAAGCGCCCTCCATCCGTTGATCCGTTCAATATCCGTTAACACGGCCGTTTGTCCGTTGTCTGGCCTGCCGGTCAACCGATGGATAGCGGATGAACGGATAAAGCGCCCTCCATCCGTTGATCCGCTAACAATCCGTTGACACATCCGTTGACTAGCGGACGATCTCCGCCGCGTACATCGCCAGCAGGCGCTTCGCGTCGACGCCAAGCGCCAGGTTCACGTTCGGCGCCTGCTCCCACTGGCCGCGGAAGTCCGGCGTGGTCTGCCCGAAGGTGCGCTCGCTCTGCGTTTCGACGTGCATGTAGACTTGCTCGCACGTGAACAGCGATGGGTCGAGGATGCACGCCAGCGCCGACGAGTCGTGCACCGGCAGCCCCGTGACGCCGTGGCGCTTGTAGTAGCCGTGAAAATAGAACGGCACGATCGCCTTCAGGAACTCCGTGACCGGCGTCTGCGCCGCGTAGATCTGTTCCAACTGCGCCGCACTGGCGACCACCCGCATCGTCACATCGAGACCGATCATCGTAAGCGGCCAGCCGGCATTGAAGACGATGCGCGCCGCCTCGGGGTCGTAGCGAATGTTGGCTTCGGCCACCGGGGTAGCGTTGCCGCGCACGGTCGCCGCGCCGCCCATGATCACGACCTGTTTGACCTTCTGCACGATGCCCGGGTCCAGCAGCACCGCCGTTGCCACGTTGGTCAGAGCGCCGACCGCCAGCAGTTCGATCTCGCTCGGGTAGCGGTTGACAGTCTCGACGATCAACTGCGCGGCCGGCATCGACACCGGCTGACCGGCCGGGTGCAGCAGGTTCGACTCGCCGAGTCCGTCGGAGCCATGCACCGTCGCGCCGCGCCCGCTGCGCGCGCAGCATCGGCTTCTCCGCGCCGCGCGCCACCGGCACACCGCTGCGCCCGGCGATCTCGACGTTCTTGAGCGCGTTGCGCCCGGTGATCGCCGAGCCGCCGTTGCCAAACACCGCGGTGATCGCGACCACGTCGACGTCGGGACGCTTGAACGCCCACTGCATCATCATGGAATCGTCAACGCCGGGGTCCGTGTCAATCAGGAGACGATGCAACGGCAGATCCTCACACAGAGAGCGAACAGTGAACGGTTAACGGTGCAGAGTGGCGGCCAGCATGAATGGCGGATGGTGGCGAACAACGCGGGGCATAGCATAAACGTACAATCGACGCTTCTACGCGTCGCGCAGAGATACGCGGCGCCGTGAGAAAACGGTGAACAGTGACCGCTACGTTCGCTGTTCACCGTTCACCGTTGACTGAATACTAGCCCTTGAGGCCGCTCATGACCACACCCTTGACGTAGTACGACTGCAGGCGCAAGAACAACAGCACGACCGGCACCGTCGCGATGACTGAGCCCGCGAACGTGCGGTCCCAGTAGGTCAGCGTCTGGTTTGTCTGCGACTGGATCGCCACCTGCAAGACCATCAGATCTTTGGAGGTCGCGGCGACCAGCGGCCAGAAGAACTGGTTCCAGATGAACTGGAACTCCAGCAGCGCCATCGTGATCAGGCCGGGGATCGCGTTGGGGATGATCACATGCCGCAGGACCTGCAACAGCGACGCGCCGTCCATGATCGCCGCCTCGTCGAGATCGCGCGGAATCTCGGAGAAGAACTGCCGCATGGCGAAAATGATGAACGGGCTGGCATACCACGGCACGATCAGCGCGGCATACGAGTTCTCGATATGCAGCATCCGCACCACCAGGTAGAGCGGCACGATCGTCGCTTCCCAGGGGATCAGCATCGTCGCAACGACGAAGACGAAGATCACTTCTTTATGCGGGAAGTCCAGCCGCGAGAAGAAGTAGGCCGCGCCCGTGTTGAACACCAGCGAGCAGGCGACGACGGACGCCGACACAAAGACAGTGTTGAATGTGTAGCGCGCGAAGTCCAGCCCGGCTGACTGCCCTTCCGGCGAGAGGCCGAGCACATCCAGGTACGCCTGAAACGTCCACTTCACCGGCACGAAGGTGTTGATCGACAGCGGGTAGATGTACGCAAAGATCTCGGCCGGCGGCCGCAGGCTGCCGAGGATCATCCACACGAACGGCGTGGCGAACACGATAACGATGAGCACAAGGAAGCCCATCTGCACCGCTTGCCCCGCCAGGCCCAGCAACTGCACCGACAGCGGCCGCGCACGCGGCGCGAGCACGACAGGCGGGACGACGTTTACCGGTTGGGTGAGTGCCATAGTTACACGAGCTCCCGGAAATTGCCGACGGTGCGCGGCAGGGCTAATATTCGACGTCCGAGCGCAGGACGCGCATCAGGACGAGGCTGACCACGAGAATCACGGCCAGCACGATAACCGACATGGTGCTGGCGTAGCCCATGTTCTGATAGGTGAATGCCTGCTGGTAGATCAGATAGTTGACGACCTTCGTGGCGTCCTGCGGGCCGCCACGCGTCATCGCGTAGACCGGGATGAAGACCTGGAATGCATTGACGGTCTGCGTAACGACCACGAACAGCATGACCCGCATCAGCAGCGGGATCGTGATCTGCCAGAACATCTGCCATTGGGTGGCGCCGTCAATCTTCGCCGCTTCGTAGTACACGTCCGGAATGCCTTTCATGCCGGCCAGCAGGATGATCATGCTGAAGCCGACATCCTTCCAGATCGTCACGAAGATGACGGTCCCCAGCGCCAGGTTCTTGTCCGACAGGAAGCCGAGCCGCGGCAGGCCGAGCGTCGCGATCAGGCCGTTCACCGGCCCGTTCTGGAAGTGCAGCATCATCGCCCAGACAATGGCGACGACCATCATCGAGGTGACGACCGGCGTAAAGATGGCCGAGCGCACGACCCCCATCAGCCGGCTTTCGCGCTGCACCAGTAGCGCCAGCGCCAGCGCGCACAGGATCTGCAGCGGGACCTTGACGACGGCGTACAAGCCGGTCACAAACATCGAGTTCAGGAACACATCGTCGTTCAGCGCCTGCACATAGTTGTCGAGCCCGCGAAAATCCTGAAACCCGCCCAGCAGACTGTAATCCCACAGGCTGACCCACACCGCCGAAACGATGGGAAAATAGCGGAAGACGACAAAGTTCAGCAGCGCCGGCGCAACAAAAAGGAAGGCGATGATGTAGTTGCGCCGTTTGCGGCTGGAGGCCGATTGCGCGGTCGGGAGAGGCAGAGCCATGGAGGGACTCGTCATAAGGCGGGCCTTGTGAACAGGTGCGCGGGGCGCGCGCGCGCGCGCCCCGCGCACGTCAGACTACTTGTTCCAACCCTTGTAGCGGGCAATCGCCGTTTCGGCGCGCTTGACCGCGGTCTGCATCGCCTGCTGGACATTGGCGCCCGTCGAGATGTCGGTCGCCATTTCCAGGAAGGCCGCAGAGTACTCCTGGTAGCCCGGCGTCTGGATGCGCGGGACGCCAGCCTTTGTGAAGCCCTCGGCCCAGAGCGACTGGCGGCCGCCAGCCTTGTACTCGGCCGTTTCGCTCAGGATCGCAACGTTGGCCGGCAGCTGGCGCAGGTATTTATACCAGATGCGCGCGCCGGTGTCGCTCGACGCGAAGCGTACAAACGCCAACACTTCCTCGAACCGCTTCGTCGTCGCGGCAATGCCGTAGTGCCACGAACCGGTATGGCACATCTGCGTCTTGAAGTACGGGATGCCCGTCACGCCCCACTTGAAGTCGGCGGCGTTCGGATAAAGGCGGTTCAGCACGCCGATGCGGTTGTCGGGCGTGATCATGAACGCGGCCTTCTTCGTCTCGAAGATCTGCGGGATTGCCTCGACCGGCGTGACCTTGTACTTCTGGGTCAGGTCCTGCCAGAACTGCATCGCCTTGATCGAGTCAGGATCGTCGAGGTAACCTTTCAACGTCACGCCGTCGTCGGCAATGCCCTTGTAGGCGTTGCTGCCCGGCGCGCCGGCCGAGCGGCGCCAGATGCCGGTCTCGTAATCGCTGTACGCAGTGCCCTGGCCGAGGCGCACGCCCCACTGATCCGGGACGCCGTCGCCATTGGTGTCCTTGGTCGCCTTCTGCCAGTTCGGCAGCGCCTGCTCGAACGTCCAGGAATCGGCCAGAGCGGTCGGCGGCTTGATGCCGGCTGCGTCGATCATGTCCTGGTTGTACATCAACATCGAGCAGGACTGCATGATCGGCGGGCCGTACAGTTCGCCGCGGAACGAGCCTTCCTCCAGCGACTGCGGCGCCCACTGCTTTTTCTCGGCGTCGCTGAAGTACTTGCCCAGCGGCGTGAGCACGCGGTTGAACGCGTAGTGCTTCATGACCGGGCCGTCCGCAAACACCAGGTCCATCTCGGCGCCCACGGCCACATTCGTCAGGATCTTCGGGAACAATTCGACGAACGGCGCCGCGTCAAACGCGATGTCGACATACGACCACTTGCCGTTCTCGCTCTTCTGGAACTCGGCGAGAATTTCCTTGAACGCGGCCAACTGCGTGTCGTCGTTCTGGGTGACGAACTTCAAGGTCACCTTCGCCTTGGGAGCGGCCGTCGGCGCCGTGGTCGGCGCGGCCGGGGCCGTCGTCGCGGCGGCCGGCGCCGCCGTGGTGGGCGCAGCCGCGGCTTTGGTCGGCGTGGCGGCAGGCGCGGCCGTTGGCGTTGGGGTGGCGCCCGGCGCGCAGGCGGCCACCATCACCAGAGTCGCCAGCACGGCCAACAATAGAGAGTACGTGTGTTTCAAACCTCCTCCTTTCACTGGTACAACGTGGGCATTCGCTTATGATGCCTGTGCATCATAGCGCGATTATAGCATCCCCGAATTGGGCGTGTCAATCGCCAATGGCCCGGCCGCCGCGCGGCACGGATGCTGTGCCAGAGACAGGGCCGTTCCGGCTTCCGCGCAACCGGCGCGGCGGCATGCGGGTCGCATCAACCGGTATTGCGCAGCCCGGCGGCCACGCCGTTGATCGTCAGCACGATCACCTCGCGAATCGCGTCGGCTTCCGGGCTTTCGGGATCCGCCAGCGCACGTAGGCGGCGCAGCATCTCGACCTGAATGTAATTCAGTGGATCGACGTACGGGTTGCGCAGGTGCACCGAGCGCTGCACGACCGGCTCGTCCTGCATCAACTCCGCGTGGCGGCTGACGGCCAGCACCGCTTGCCGCGCGCGGTCATACTCCGCGCGAATGCGCTCCAGCGTGCGGGCGGCGGCCCCGGCGTCCGGCGCCAGCGCGGTGTACAGCGCGGCAATACCCATGTCGGCTTTCAGCAGCGACATCTCGGCATTGTCGATCAGCGCGCGGAAGAACAGCCAGCGGTCGTACATGTCGTGCAGCGCCGGCAGTCCGCCGTCGTCCGTGTGCGCCTGCAGCGCCGTCCCCAGCCCGTACCAGCCCGGCAGGTTGAAGCGGCTCTGCATCCATGAGAACACCCACGGGATCGCGCGAATCTGCGCGACCTGCAACTCGCCCGCGCGGCGCGCCACCGGCCGCGAGCCGATGCGCAGGCGGCTGATCTCGTCGAGCGGCGTGGCCTGCCGCCAGAACGCCAGGAACTCCGGCGTCTCGAACACCAGTGCGCGATACGTATCGCGCGCGGTGGCGGCCATGCCGGCCATCGCAGCGCGCCAGCCATCGTCCGGCGGCGCGCCGTCTCCGGCGCTGGCCAGCAGCACCGCGCTCGTGATCTGCTCCAGGTGCCGGTGCGCGAGCTCCGCATTGGCATAGCGCGCGGAGATCGTTTCGCCCTGCTCGGTCATGCGCAGGCGGCCATCGACCGTGCCGGGCGGCTGCGCGCGGATGGCGCGGTTGGCCGGGCCGCCGCCGCGCGCCGCCGTGCCGCCGCGCCCGTGGAACAGCGTGAACTTGACGCCATGGAGCCGGCACACGCACGCGATCTGCGCTTGCGCCTCGTAGAGCGCCCAATTGGCGGCCAGGTAGCCGCCATCTTTGTTGCTGTCCGAGTAGCCGATCATGATGACCTGCTCGTTGTCGCACGCCGCGAGGTGGGCGCGGTACGCGTCGAGCGCGAACAGGTCGGATAGAATGCGCGGGGCCGCTTCCAGGTCGGCCAGCGTCTCGAACAGTGGCACGATGCGCAGTCCGTCCGCGCAGCCGGCCCACTGCGCCAGCAGCAGCACCGTCAGTATGTCGGCGGCGCTGTGCGTCATCGAGATGATGAACGGGCCGAACATATCGCGGCCATACACGTCGCGCGCGCGCTGGATCAGGCGGAACAACGCCCAGGTCTCCACGGTCGCGCTGGTGACGCCGAGTCGCGGCGCGAGGCCGGCGGGCGGCGGCACGGCCAGCCAGCCGGTCAGCCGCCGGGTGCGCGTGTCGCCGTCGGCGGCGTCAAACTGCATATCCAGGTTCAGCGCGCGCAGGATCTCCGCCAGCGCGGCCGTCAGACGGCTCGACTCTTCGCGGATGTCGAGCCGCGCGGCATGCAGTCCGAAGATCGCGAGTTGCTGGCGCAGCAGTTGTAGATCGGGATCGTGCAGCGCGGGCGGTAGCGCGGTCGCGATGGCGTCCAGTGTGTGTCGCAGGTCGTCGTCACTGATGCGCGCGCGGTGCGGGCGGTCGTCATGCAGGCGCGCCGGCATATCATCGTGCGACGCATCGGCGAGATCGTTGGCCAGCAGCGCCAGCACCAGACGGTACGGCTCGTTGACGTAGCGCGCTTCAAGGAAGGCGGCATGCGGGGGCAGCGGCCGGCGGTTCGACAGCCACGACTGCACGGCGGGCGGCGGCGGCACCCGGCGCACGTTCATGCTGAGACGGCGCGACAGCTCCTGCAGCGCGCGGCGATGCCGCTCGACGGCCAGCCCGCGATGCAGGCGCAGCGTTTCGGCGGTGACGTGCGTGGTGACGTTCGGGTTGCCGTCGCGGTCGCCGCCGATCCATGAGGCGAGTGTGAGCCAGCGCGCGGGCGGCGGCACGCCCGGATAATGTTCCGCCAGCGCGCGTGCCAGGTCGTCGTGCATGCGCGGCAGCGCTTGCCAGAACACGTTATCCACAAAGTAGAGCCCGGTGCGCGCCTCGTCGGTCACGGCCGGGCGGTTGGTGCGCGCGCGGTCGGTCAGCCACAACTCGGTGATCTCGGCGTGCAAAGCGTTCTGCTGCGCGGCACGCTCGCGCGGGGCGGGCTCGGCGCGGTACAGGTCGCGCAGGATACCGCCGATGCGCTGCAGCTTGGAGAGGATCGTGCGCCGCTTGGCCTCGGTCGGGTGCGCCGTCAACACCAGTTCGATCTGCAGCCGCTCAACGAGCGCGGCGATCTGCTCCGCGCTGGTTCCACGCGCCTTGAGCGCAGCGATCGTCTCGGCCAGCGATTCCGATGCGGGCGCGGGGTACCGCTCGCGCTCGCGTGTTTCGAGCGAATGCACGCGCTGCGCTTCCTCGGCCAGGTTCACCAGATCAAAGTACAGCGCGAATGCTGACGCCACGGCGCGCGCGGCATCGACGTCGAGCGCTCGCACGGCAGCCGCTAGCCGCTCGTGCGCCGCGCGCTGCCCGGTTTCGTCGCCGCGCAGTTCCGCGTCGCGCCGCGCCTTCGCCAGCGCACGTATCCCTTCCTCCGCCTCAAAGAGCGCGGGCGATTCCTGTTCGCTCAGCACCTGCCCGAGCAGTTCGCCGAGCAGGTGGATGGATGCCGAAAGATCGAGCATGCAGCGCGGACCCTCCCTGGTCTTGATCTCGCGGATGCTATGTTACCACGAAGAATAGTGAACGGTGAACCGTCAACCGTGAACAGTTAGCGGTGAACCGTCGCGGCGCCCTGAGCCTGTCGAAGGGCACGACCGTTCACTTTTCACCGTTCACGGTTGACTGTCATCACCAGTCGGGACTACAATCACGCCGCTAACCTACGCCACAAGGAGCTACCCCATGCTGAACCCCGTCGAAGGCCAACGCCGCGCGCAGGCGCTGGCCGCGCAGGTCGCCGCGTCGGTCGATGCGGTGCTCTGCACCGCGCCCGAGAACATCTACTTCTTCAGCGGTTTCCGCACCATGCTCTACACCCGTTTCAGCGGCGTGATCGTGCGCATGGATCGCCCGGCCGAGCCGGCGCTGATCGTGTCGAGCATCGACCGGCTGCTGATCCAGCAGCGCGTCTGGTCGCCGCCCTGGGTAACGACCGTCGCCTATCACGGCACCGAGCCGCTGCCCGATGTCGCGGCGACACCTTCTGCCGCGCTCGCACCGCACATGGCCGGCGTGCGCCGCCTCGGCGTGGACTCGCTGAAGCTGACCGATCTGGACGAGGTGAAGGCCGCTGCGCCCGGCGTTGAGATCGTGCCGCTGAACAGTGCGATCGAGGGATTGAAGGAGCTTAAGGGGCCGGATGAGATCGGCTGGATGCGCCGGGCGAATGCGCTGGCCGTGCGCGGCATCGAAACCGCGCGCGACATGCTGAACGCCGGGCCTGTCACCGAACTGGAGCTCGCCGTGCGGCTAGAGTCCGAAGCGCGGCTCGGCGGCGCGGACGGCTTCGGCTACCCGACGCTCGTCTCGTTCGGCGCGAAGATGGGCGCGGCGCACTCGCCGGCCCTGCCGCGCAAGGTCGAGGCGAGCCAGCCGCTGCGCATCGCGTTCGGACCGGCCGTCGAAGGCTACACCGCCGACATCGTGCGCACGTTCTGTCTGGGCGAGCCGCCCGCGCTGCTCACGCGCCTGCAGGACGGCTTCCGCGAGGCGCAGGACGCCTGTTTCAATCTGCTGCGCGACGGCGCGCGCGTGCCGGATATGATGGCGGCCGTGCGCGCGGTGTACGCGAAGCGCGACCTGCTGTCATACTGGCGCAACAACATCGGGCACGGCCTGGGTTTGACGATCCACGAGCCGCCGCGCATCGGCGGCACGTCGAAAGCCGTGCTGGCGACGAACATGGTCGTCGCGATCGAGCCGAGCCTGACCGCGCCCGGCTTCGGCGGCTACTCGCACTGCGATGTCCTGCTCGTCACGCCGAACGGCGCCGACCTGCTGACACCCGGCTTCACCGGCATAGTGAGAGCGGGGTAAGTGAATCGTGAGCAGTAAACAGTGAACAGTGAACAGTCGAGATTTCCAACTGTTCACTGTTCACTGTTCACGGTTGACTGTCGTTACTCGTATCGCAGCGCCTTGATGATCTCCATGCGCGAGGCCTGGCGCGCCGGGAGCAACGCGGCCAGCACGCCAAAGATCAGCCCGGCGGCCGTTGCCGCCAGCACGCCCGCCAGCGGGAACGAGTACTCCATGCGGAAGATGCCGGCCGCGCCGATGCCCTGCACCAGCACGTAGCTCAGGTACAGCCCGCCCAGCAGGCCGAGCGCCGTGCCGATCGCCGAGAGCAGCAGCGCTTCGGCCACGATCATATTCCAGACCTGCCGCCGCGCCGCGCCGATGGCGCGCAGCATGCCGATCTCGCGTGTGCGCTCGATTACGCCGATCACCAGCGTGTTCAGGATCGCGATCAGCGACGGCAGCGACAGGACGGCCAGCATCAGGTAGACGCCGGCGAAGACCGCGTCGAACTGCTTGCTGAACTCGTCGAGGTACTGCCGCGTGGCGATGAAGCGGAACTGCGGGTAGTCGGACACGATCGTGCGCAGGCGCGACTCGACCGCTGCTGCGTCCGCGCCCTGCGCCAGGTTGAGCTGGACGAAGACATCCTCGCTCTTGTTGAAATCGGCCTTCAAGTTCACTTGCGAAATGTAGACCGTGCTGATCTTGGCCATCAGCACATCGCCGCCGACCGCGACCACGCGATAATCCTTCTGCCCCTGCGGCGTGGACAGTATGATCACGTCGCCCGGTTTCGTGCCGGTCGTCGCCGCCAGGATGCCGTTCATGATCATCACGCGCTCCGTGCTGCCGAGCGCGGTGTACGCCTCGTTGGCGTTGCCCTTCTGGAAGTCCATGCCGGAGATTTCGCGGTAGGTCGGCGGGTCGATGCCGAGCACCGTAATCTGGGATTCGCCGCTGCCGCCCTTGACGCTGACGGTCGGGATCGCTGATTGCGCGTAGCGCAATGTCGTGACGGTGCCGACGCCGGAGACGGAGCGCAGCTTGTTGGTCAGGCTCTGCCCGGCGCCGATGTCGCCCTCCCAGATGCTGACGGCGGGCGGCACCAGCAGGTAATCGCTGCCCATCGACTTCTGGAACATGCCGAGCAGGCTGTCGTTCATGCTCCACATCATCCCGCCGGCGCCGACAACGATCGCCAGGCCGATCATCGTCGCGCTGGCCGTGATGGCCGAGCGCGACGGCTGGCGGGTGATGTTACCCTGCGCCAGCCCGCCGGTGCCTGAGCGCGCGAACGCCAGCGCCAACAGCACGCTGAACGCGCTGGCAAACGGCTTGACGAGCACCGGCGCGACGAGCACCAATCCGGCCAGGAAGGCCAATCCGCCCAGCGCCACCAGCGCGAACTGTCCGCTGAACAGGCCGCCCAGCGCGCCCACGATCAGCAGCGCGCCGACCACGGCGCCCGCGCGACTGATGCGCTGGAACGCCTCGCTTGCCGATGGACGCAGCACCTCGATCGGCGTGACGCGGCTGGCGCTGACGGCCGGCAGCAGCCCGGCCACGATCGTGACGCCGACGCCGAGCGCGATCGAGACCGCCAGCAGCAGCGGGTCGATGCTGGGCTGGCTGATCTGGATGCTGAGTACCGAGCGGTACATTTGAGACATCAGGTTGCTTCCGCCGTAGGCCAACAGGTAGCCCATGACGAGGCCGAGCGCCGTGCCGACGATGCCCTGCACCACGCCTTCCGCCAGGATCAGCCCGATGATCGTGCCGCGGCTGGCGCCGAGCGCGCGCAGCATGCCGATATCATGCCGCCGCTCCGTCACGATCGTGCGGAAAGTGTTGAAGATGATGAACCCGCTCATGAACAGCGTCAGCACGCCGAGCATATTGAAGACCGACTGCGCCGCGCTGATGCTGGCAAACATCTGCGACTCGTCAGACAGCGCATTCAACCGGTAGTTGCTGCCCAGTTCTGTCTTGATGCGCTGGACGGCCGCGTCGCGCTGCGTGCTGTCGCCCGTCGCCAGGTTGGCTTCGATGGTGTTGAGCAGGCCGCCCATGTCGAGCAGTTTCTGCGCCTCGGCCAGCGACAGCAGCACCTCTTCGTTGCCGAGCAGGGCGCGGCCCGGCAGCAGGCCGACGATCGTCAACTTCGCCACGCCGTCGATCGCCGGGATACGCAGCGTGTCGCCGAGCTTCAGGTGCAGCGTGTCGGCCAGGCTGGCGGTGATGACGACCACGTCGGAATCGCCCGCCTTGAAGAAGCGTCCTTCGCTGATGTGGTAGTCGCGCACAGTGGGCCCGGCAACCGGGTCGACGCCGACCAGCATCAGCGACGGCACGTCCACATCGCGGCCATAGAAGTTCGCCGGGACGTTCATCGTCCGCTCAATCGAGCCGGCCGCGGCGCGCACGCCCTCGACGTTCTTGACCCGGTTCAGGACGCTGGTCGAGAACGAGCCCTTCGTTTTCTGCGTCACGGTCACGTCGATCTGGCCGGAGGCGGACTGTGCGCTCTTTTTGAACGCGTCCAGCGCGGTCGGCAGCAGGCTGCCCATGCCGAACATGACCATGACGCCGATGACGATCGACAGCGTCGTGAGCAAGGCGCGCAGCTTGCGGCCGCTCAGGTACTTTATGGCGAGCGAAAGTTGGAATGGCATAGTCGGATCCTGATCTAGGGCTGCGGCTCGATGGCCGCCTTGGCCGTCATGTTCCAGCGCATGCGCGCGTCCGGCTTGTCGAGTGCGATGATCGCCGTGTAGACGATGTCGCCCTGGCGCGTTTCGCCGTAGGCGCGGATGCGGCCCACCTTGCCGGACAGCGCCGCGCCGGGCAGCGCATCGAACGTCAGCGCGACGGGCGCGCCTTCACGCACGCTGGCAATGTTCAACTCGGTCAGATCGCTCGTCTCGATCTGCCACGCGGACAGGTCGGCCAGGCGCACGGCAAAGCCGCCCACCGGCACCGCCTCGCCCGCCTTCACGTTGAGCGTCACGACGCTGCCCGCGAATGGCGCGCGCAGTTCCGTGTCGGCGAGGGCGAACTTCGCCTGGTCGAGCGCGGCCTGCGCAGCCGCGGCATCCGTGTCGAGATTTTTCAGCGCCGCGGACGCCGCGGCGACGTCGGCGTCCGCCGCCGCGATCTGCTCGGTGCGCGGGCCGGCCTCGGCCTGCGCCTGAACCGTTTGCGCCTGTGTCGCGCGCTCCTGCGCCGCTTGGAGGTCGGTCGCGCGCGGGCCCTGCGACAACTGCGCGAAGACCGTCTGCGCCAGATTGTAGTCGATCGTCGTCTGTTCGAGTCGCAGCGCCTCCGGGCCGATGTTGCCGAACGGCGCGTCCTTCACCCGGTCGTACGCGAACTGCGCCTGCTGCACCGCGCGCGCCGCTTTCTCGACGTCGGCTTTCGCCCTGGCAAGCGCAATCGGATCGCTGGTGCTCTGCACGCGCGCCAGTTCGGCACGCGCCACGGCCACACCCTGGCGCGCCACGGCAATATCCTCGGCGCGCGGGCCGGCTTTCAGCAGCGCCAGCGCGGCCTGTGCTTTGGACAGCACGGCGTTGGCGCCGGCGCGCGCGCCAATCACCCGCGCCAACGCCGCATCAGCCTGGGCAACGGCGGCCTGCTGCCGCTTTGATTCCAGGCGCAGCAGCGCCTGTCCGGCGCTGACCTTGTCACCCTCGGCGACCAGCACCTCGGCCACGACGCCGGTCGTGCTCAGCGCCAGATCGGCGCGACGGACCGGCACTACGCGCCCTTCCACGATGACCCGGTCACCGACCGGCCGGCCGCCAACCTGCGCGGCGGCAGTCGGCGTCGGCTTGACCGGCACCGCCTGCGTGTCGGTACACGCGGCAACAGCCAGCATCAGCCCGAGGCCGAGCAGTGCGCCAACTAATGTGCGTGTTCGCATGGCTCACCTCTCCGTTACGCGTTCGCCTTCATCTCGCCGGCGATCATTTCCTGCCGCCCGGCCTGCGGGGTGGTCAGGTGCGTGTCGTTCACCAGCTTGCCATCTTTCAGGAAGATGATCCGGTCGGCGTAGGCGGCGATGCGCGGGTCGTGCGTGACCATCAGCACGGCGCGGCCCCACTCCTTGGCGACCTGCTGCAGCAGCCCGGCGATCTCGTCGGCGGAGCGCGTATCCAGGTTGCCGGTCGGCTCATCAGCTAGCACCAGTTTGGGGTCGGTGATCAGCGCGCGCGCAATCGCCACGCGCTGCTGTTGCCCGGCTGACAACTGGTCTGGCCGGTTGGCCAGCCGCGCGCCGAGGCCGACCTTGGTCAGCCACTCGGCCGCCTTCTGCTTCGACTCCGCGGGCGACTTGCCATCGAGCAGCAGCGGCAGGGATGCGTTGTCCACCGCATCGAGGATCGGGATCAGGTTGAAGAACTGAAAGACGAAACCGATCTTGCGCCGCCGCAGCGCGGTTAGCGCGTCGTCGGACATCGACGACAGCGAACTGCCATCGATGTTGACATGGCCCTCGCTCGGGCGGTCGAGTCCGCCGAGCAGGTGCAGCAGCGTCGACTTGCCGCAGCCGCTTGGCCCCATGACAGCGACGAACTCGCCGCCTTCCACGCTAATGCTCACGTGGTCGAGCGCGATGACCTGCGCCTCATCCTTGCCGTATATCTTGGTCAAGTTCTCAGTCTGAATCAGTGGCACACTGGCCTCCGGTGGTTATGGTTCCGTACTTACTCTAAACGTCAGCGCCTGTGGGGCGCCGTTATCGCGGGTTTGGCGTTTGTAATCTGCTTCCTGGGCCGCCCGCGCGGCTTTACATCCGGCTCGGGCAGCGGCTGCTGCCGGATCTCGTCCAGGCGCGCTTCGGCCAGATCGAGCCAGCGCAGATCGGCTTCGAGGTGCATCGCCGCTTTTTCCAACAGCATCAGCCGCGCCAACTCGGCGGCTGGATCGACGCGTGTGCGCTGCGCGGTGATCGCGTGCAGTTGACGATACAAATGTCCGCGCTGCGCATTGATCAACTGGCTCGGGTCGGCCGCGCCGGTGACCAGCCCGAGCATCAATTTAATATAGAACTCGTCACGCTGGTGCTCTGGCGCGACGCTGGCGTCGAACCACTCGCGCAACGCCTCGTACCCGGCCGGCGTGATCGCGTAGATGCGCTTCTCAGGCCCGCCGTCCTGTTCGACTGACTGCTCGGCCACGAGGCCGAGCTTCTCCATGCGCCCGAGCGTGGTGTAGATCTGCGCTGGTTTGACGTCCCAGTTCTCTTTGCCGACGACCGCCTCGAAGGCGGCGCGCAGTTCGTACCCGTGGCGCGGCCGCCCAGCAAGCAGACCAAGGACGGCGTGACGAACAGACAACGCGAAATCTCCTCGGTAATTGGCAAATAGGCTACAAGTTACTAGATTACGATAAATATATATCACGAGTTACTAGTTTTGTCAATGACCTGTTTTGTATCTCACTGGAGAAGTCTCTATACTGGTCAATGCTTCGGAGTCGATTATGCCGACCCTGCAACGGATAGCAGAATCATTCGACACCTCAAAGTATTGCGCCACGCAGGATGTAGGGACAGGTCTCTGACCTGTCCGCCGACGGAACAAAGACCTGCCCCTACACGAGTGAGACAGGCGCGCGAGTAGTCCAGTAATTCTGAAAAACCGCTTCAAGACACGCTGCATATGCCTGCGGTTCTAATTTCCCTACTACCACTATGACCACCACACTCTTGAACCAGTTGTTCCCCGTCGCCAAACCGATCATCGCCATGGCGCACTTCCCGCCGCTGCCGGGGACGCCGCTCTACAATCCCCGACTGGGCGTCGATGGCAT
Source organism: Chloroflexota bacterium (assembly GCA_016235055.1). Taxonomy (NCBI): domain Bacteria; kingdom Bacillati; phylum Chloroflexota; species Chloroflexota bacterium. The sequence continues at coordinate 34,377 of JACRMK010000061.1, forward strand.
GCTCAAGAGCATGCGCGACGATATTGACAAACTGGTCGCGGGCGGCGTCGATGGCATTCTGTTCTGCAACGAGGGCGACCGTCCGTACGCCCTGCACGCCGACTTTGAGGCCGTGGCGGTGATGACGCGCGTCATCACCGAGCTCGCCCCGCGCGGCCGACCGTTTGGCGTCGACTTTTTGTGGGACGCCAAAGCGCCACTGGCCGTGGCCAAGGCAACCGGCGCCAGTTTCGTCCGCGAGGTGTTTACAGGCGTATACGAGAGTGACATGGGGTTGTGGCAGCCCGACGCCGCGACGATGCTGCGCTACCGCCACAACATCGACGCCGACGACGTGCGCGTCTTCTACAACGTCACGCCGGAGTTCGCCTCGCCGCTTGGCACGCGCAGCATCGGGCAGCGCGCGCGCAGCGCCGTCGTCTCGTCGCTGGCCGATGCCATTCTGGTCTCCGGTCCGATGGCCGGCAGCGAGCCGGATATCTCCTGGCTGCGCGAGGCCAAGGCGGCCGTTGGCGACAGCGTGCCGGTCCTGCTCAACACCGGCGCGAAGGCCGAAAACATCCGCGAGTTCCTCACGGTCGCCGACGGTGTGATTGTCGGCTCGTATCTGAAGGTGGACGGCTACACCTGGAACCCGGTTGACGCCGCGCGCGTCGCAAAGTTCGTCGCCGCCGTGAAGGAAGTCCGGGGTTAGCGTGCCGGCCTATCTGCTCGGGATCGACGTCGGCACGACCGCGACCAAGATGATTCTGGTCAACGACGGCGGCCGCATCGTCGCCGAGACATCGCGGCCGTCGGCGCTCACCGCGCCGCAGAGCACCTGGGCCGAAGAAGACCCGGCACAGTGGTGGGACAATGTGTGCATGCTGGTACCCGTGGTGCTGAGCCAGGCCGGGGTCAAGCCCACCGACGTCGCCGCGATCGGCGCCTGCGGGATGGTCCCCGCGCTGGTGTTGCTCGACGCGGGCGGCGCGGTGCTGCGGCCGGCGATCATGCAGAGCGATGCGCGCGCGGTCGACGAGATCGCGGCGCAGCGGCGGCAGACCGACGAAGCCGATATCCTGGCGCGCACCGGCAGCCCGATCACCCAGCAGAGCATCGGCCCTAAGCTGGCCTGGCTGCGCAAGCACGAGCCGGACGTGATGCGCCGCGCGGCGCGACTGATGGGCTCGTACGAGTACATCACCAGCCGCCTGACCGGGATATACACGGTCGAGCGCAACTGGGCGCTGGAAAGCGGACTGTTTGACCTGCACAAAGAGGACTGGGGCGACCGCCTGCTGCGGCTGGCCGGCATCGAGCGCGCGTGGCTGGGCGACGTCCACTGGCCGGCCGATGTGATTGGAACGGTGACCCGCGACGCGGCCCGCGCCACCGGGCTGGCGGAAGGCACGCCGGTGGTGACCGGCAGCGCCGACCACGTCGCCTCGGCATTTTCGGCTGGCCTGCGTCAGCAGGGCGATCTGCTGGTCAAGCTGGGCGGCTCGGGCGATGTGCTGTTCACGCTCGACCACGCCGAGACCGACCCCCGGCTGTACCTGGATTACCACGTCATCCCCGGCAAGTTCATTCTCAATGGCTGCATGGCCTCCAGCGGCAGCCTCATCCGCTGGTTCCGCGACACGTTCGCGCCGGGCGCCGATTACGCGCAGTTGGACGCCGAGGCCGCATCGCTTCCGGCCGGTGCCGACGGGCTGATACTCCTGCCGTACTTTCTCGGTGAGAAGACGCCGCTCAACGACCCGCTGGCGCGCGGCACACTGGTCGGCCTGACGCTGTCGCACACGCGCGCGCACGTCTTCCGCGCCGTGCTCGAAGGCATCTCGTTCGGGTTCCAGCATCACATGGACGTGCTGGCGGAGCACAATTACCGACCCGCGCGCGGGCGGCTGACGAACGGCGGGGCGCATTCGGCGCTCTGGCGGCAGATCACCTCCGACGTGCTGGGCCTGCCGCTCGAAGCGATCGCGCATCATCCCGGCTCGTCGCTGGGCGCCGCGTTCGTGGCCGGCAAGGGCGTCGGCGTGTTCGCCGACTGGGGCGACATCGAGCGGTGCATCGAGGTCAGCAGCGTGACGCAGCCGAACATGCGGAACCACGAACGCTATCGCGTGCTGTTCCCGCTCTACCGCGAGATCTACGAGAAACTGAGGGACACATATCCCGCGCTCGTCCGTATCACCGCGCAGGGCGCGTCCGCGACTTGAGATCGGACAGATTCCCGATAAATCAAACTGATTCATTCGCTTCATGTCCTGGGTTGTCATGCTGAGAAGGCCCATGCCCGCACTGGGCGTGCGGCGCTGCATGACGTTTGTTGTAGGGGCCGGGCTTGCCCCGGCCCAGCACCGGGCGACCGCAAGGGTCGCCCCTACGAGCAATATCGCGAACGTCATGCGCAGCGCATTCGCGCTTCATCCTGTGCCCGCGCTTTCAGCACGGAGCATGGCGTACGCCGCGCTGCACAGGACATGCATGACAACCGGTTTCGTCTCCGGCAATCGCTCGCATACGGAAACCAGGAAAATTCTCGTTGACACCCGGCATCGGGGGTGCTACAATCGACTTGAAATCTGCCGATGTGCTTGAAACGATGTCTACCCTGCAACCGAGTATGAATGGCGCCCCTCACGCTCTGCGTGCCGCGGGCGCTTTTTAATTTCCCGCCGCGCCCACCCCCGCTGCTTCGCTGGAGCGCGCGCGGAACATCCACAGAGGTGATGGTATGCTTTCCGATCTCGAAATTGCGCAAGCCGCAACGCTCAAACCGGTGCTCGATATCGCCCGCCCGTACGGGCTGACCGAGTGCGACCTCGACATGTACGGCCCGTACAAGGCCAAGGTGCACCTCGACGTGCTCAAGCGGCTCGGCGACCGCCCGCAGGGCAAATACATCGACGTGACGGCGATCACGCCGACGCCGCTCGGCGAGGGCAAGACGGTCACGACAATCGGCCTCTCGCAGGCGCTGCACCATATCGGCAAGAAGGTCGCCACCTGCATCCGCCAGCCGTCGATGGGCCCCACGTTCGGCATCAAGGGCGGCGCGGCCGGCGGCGGATACTCGCAGGTCGTGCCGATGGAGGAGTTCAACCTGCACCTGACCGGCGACATTCACGCCGTCTCAATCGCGCACAACCTGCTGGCCGCGGCGATCGACAACCATATCTACCACGGCAACGCGCTCGAGATCGACACGCACGGCATCACCTGGAACCGCGTGGTCGACCTGAACGACCGCGCCCTGCGCAGCGTGATCGTCGGGCTGGGCGGCAAGGCGAACGGCCGCCCGCGCGAGTCAGGCTACGATATCGCCGTGGCGTCGGAGGTCATGGCGGTGCTGGCGCTCTCGACCAGCCTGCAAGACCTGCGCCAGCGGCTCGGCCGTATCGTGATCGGCACGACCAGCAAGGGCAAGGCCGTGACCGCCGAGGACCTCAAGGTCGCCGGCGCGATGACCGTGCTGTTGAAAGACGCGCTGATGCCGAACATCCTGCAGACGCTGGAAGGCAACCTCGCCTTCGTGCACTGCGGCCCGTTCGCCAACATCGCGCACGGCAACAACTCGATCATCTCCGACCAGATCGCGCTCAAGCTGGCCGACTACGTCGTGACCGAGTCGGGCTTCGGCGCGGACATGGGCATGGAAAAGTTCATGGACATCAAGTGTCGCTATTCCGGCCTGGTGCCGAGCGTGGTGGTCGTGGTCGCGACCTTGCGGGCGCTGAAGATGCACGGCGGCGCGGGGCGGGTGGTGGCCGGCAAGGCGCTGCCGAAGGAGATCGCGGCGGAGAACCTGCCCGCGCTCGAGAAGGGCATCACGAACCTGCAGAAGCAGATCGAGAACGCGCGGCTGTTCGGCGTGCCGTGCGTGGTCGCGGTCAATCAATTCACTGGAGACAGCGACCGCGAGATCGCGTTCGTCGAGAAGGTCGCGCGCGACGCGGGCGCCGAGGGCGCGTACATGTCGGACGTGCACGCCAACGGCGGCGCGGGTGGCAAGGAGCTGGCCGAGGCGGTCGTCAAGGCCGCCGACAAGCCGTCGCAATTCAACTACCTGTACCCGCTCGACCTGCCGATCAAGGACAAGATCGAGATCATCGCGACGAAGATCTACGGCGCGAGCGGCGTGGAGTACCAGCCCGACGCCGAGAAGAAGATCAAGCTGTACAACGAGCTCGGCTTCGACAAGCTGCCGATCTGCATGGCCAAGACGCACCTGTCGCTCTCGCACGACCCGAATCTGAAGGGCGCGCCGAAAGGCTTCAAGCTGCCGATCCGCGACATCCGCGCCTCGGTCGGCGCCGGGTTCCTGTACCCGCTGTGCGGCGAGATGATGACGATGCCCGGCCTGCCGAGCGAGCCGGCGTTCCAAAAGGTCGATATCGACGCCAACGGCAAGATCGTCGGCATCTTCTAAACCACCTTCAACACCAAGTCACCAAGACACAAAGGAAACCAGGCTTGTTATTCTTGGTGCCTTTGTGTCTTGGTGTTGTCTTATTGCTGCCCGGCGTGCCGCCGCGTGCTCTGCTATAATGGCGGCATGTCACGTTGTTATGAGTATTCCTCATGCGCCACCTGATTCGCCGCTTCTGGTGGGTTCCCGTCCTCAGCGTCCTGCTCGCCGCGTGCGGCCCGTTTGCGGGCGCGCCCAAATGCGTGGCGCGCGCGGATGACCCGGGCGGCTATCTGCTCAAGATCTGCAACTACGTCGTCGACAACAAGCTCGACATCTCGCCGGGGACGCCTGAAACGCTGGCGATTCGCGAGATCGGCAAGGCGACGTACCAGGGTGGCGAGGTGATTGTGATATATCTGGCGTGCTGCTATATGGGCGACCGCGCGTTCATCGACCCGCAGAGCGGCGCGGTGGTCGGCTATTCGCTCGGAGCGAAATGAGATGATCGCTCCCGATCATGCGCTCGCGTTTCCCGTCGCGCCGGTGCTGTCGGCATACTGGGTGCAGCCCGGCTTGCTGGCGGGCGCGTACCCGGCCGCGCGCCATAACACGCCGCTGTCGGTCGAGCGGATTGAGCGGTTGCTTGCGGCGGGCGTGCGCACGTTCCTGGATCTGACCGAAGCGCTGGAGCGCGACCCATATCTGTACCTCATCGAGGCGGCAGCCGCCGCGCACGGATTGGCCGTGCGTCACGAGCGACTGCCCATGCGCGATTACCAGGCGCCGTCGCTTGACGAGATGCGGTGCATCCTTGACCAGCTCGACTCAGCGCTGGCCGGCGGTGATACGGTGTACTTGCACTGCTGGGGCGGCATCGGTCGCACCGGCACCGTCGTGGGCTGCCGCTTGGCGCGACACGGGATGCCCGGCGCGGCGGCGCTGCGCGAAGTGATGCGCCTGCGCCGCAACGCGCTGTGCGGCGAGATGTCATCGCCGGATACGCCCGAACAGCGGCAGTTTGTGTTGGAGTGGCCGACGGGAATGTAGGGGCGACCCTGCGTGGTCGCTCGTGGGCAGGGGCAAGCCCTGCCCCTGCCAAAATGATGCCCATCACCTTTCGCCCCGTTGCCGTGCCGGACGATTTCGAGCGCCTCGCGGCGATTGCCAGCCAAAGCTCGACGCGGCCGATCACGGCGGCGCAACTGACTGAGTGGGAGTGGCAACTGCCGCCCGGCACGGTGCGCGAGCGGCTGTGCGCGATCGACGAGCGCGGCGCGGTGGCTGGCTACAGCCTGTGCGAGCGCGTGCCGTTCATGCTCCCGGGCAATTACTACGTCGATGTGCATGTTGACCGCGCGGCGCAGCGGCGGGGCGTCGGCGCGCGCCTGCTGGCCGAGGCGGAGCACTTCGCCGTCGCGCACGGCGCCACGCGGCTGGAGAGCGAGGTCAGCGACATTGACCCGGCCTGGCAGGCGTTCGCCGCGCGGCGCGGTTTCACGGTCGACCGCCGCATCTTCGAATCGCGGCTTGACCTGGCGGCGTTCGACGAGCGCCCGTTCGTCGGCGTGGTCGAGGCAGCGCAGGCGGGCGGCATCCGCTTTTTTGCCCTAGCCGAGGCGGGCAACACGGAAGCGAACCGCCGCCGCCTGTTCGCGCTCAGCCACGCCTGCGCGCAGGACATTCCGGGCCGCGAGCCGATCAACATGACGTTCGAGGATATGGACCGGCTCGGCTACCAGACCAGCTTCTTCCGGCCGGACGGCGTCTGGCTGGCCGCCGACGGCGATACCTGGGTCGGGCAGACGGTCATCTCGTACTACGCGGAGACGAACTCGACCTACACCCAGCACACTGGTGTGCTGCGCGCCTATCGCGAGCGGCGCATCGCGCTGGCGCTCAAACTGCTCGGCATCCGCTGGTCGCGCTCAATCGGCGCGGCGCACACGCGCACGCACAACGACTCGCAGAACACGCCGATTCTGGCGATCAACCGCGCGCTCGGCTTCCAGCCGCTGCCGGGGTATGCGCGGATGCTGAAGGCAGTGAACAGTGGGCAGTGAACAGTGAACAGTAAACGGTGACTGTCCACTGTTGACTGTTCACCGTTCACTGATTCCCGAATAGGAGCAACTATCATGCCATCCACGGAACTCAACTGGCTGACCGCCACGGAACTCGCCGCACGCATCCGGCGCAAAGAGGTCTCTGCGCGCGAGGTGATGGAGGCGCATCTGGCGCAGATCGACCGCGTGAATCCGAAGGTCAACGCGATCGTGACCTTCTTGCCGGAGCGCGCCATGGACGGCGCGCGCGCCGCCGACGAGCAGCAGGCGCGCGGCGAGCCGCTCGGCCCGCTGCACGGCCTGCCGATCGCGCACAAGGACCTGGTGGAGACGAAAGGCATCCGCACCACCTACGGCTCGCCGATCTACAAAGACTTTGTGCCGGACTTTGACGCGCTGATCATCGAGCGCATGCGCGGCGCGGGCGCGATCACGATCGGCAAGACCAACACGCCGGAGTTCGGCGCCGGCTCGCAGACGTTCAACCCGGTCTTCGGCGCGACGCTCAACCCGTACGACACGACGAAGACCTGCGGCGGCTCCAGCGGCGGCGCGGCGGTCGCGCTGGCGTGCGGTATGCTGCCGATCGCCGATGGCAGCGACACGGGCGGCTCGCTGCGCAACCCGGCCAACTTCAACAACGTGGTCGGCTTCCGCACCGCGCCCGGCCGCGTGCCGGTCTGGCCGTCGCGCAACGGCTGGGCGACCCTGCCGGTCAAGGGGCCGATGGCGCGCACCGTGCAGGACGTGGCGCTGCTGCTGTCGGTGCTGGCCGGCCCCGACCCGCGCTCGCCGATCGCGATCATGGAGCCGAGCAGCACGTTCATGCAATCGCTGGCGCGCGACTTCAAGGGCGTGCGCATCGCCTGGAGCCCGACGCTCGGCGGCCTGCCGGTCGATCCGCGCGTGACGGCCGCGCTGGAGGCGCAGCGGCACGTCTTCGCCGACCTGGGCTGCGCCGTCGAGGCGGCCGACCCCGACCTGCACGACGCCGACGAGATCTTCAAGGTCCTGCGCGCGGCGAACTTCGCGCTGGCCTACGGCGACCTGATCAAGACGCACCGCGACCAGATCAAGGAGACGGTCATCTGGAACACCGAGGAGGGCCTCAAGCTGACCGGCCCGCAGATCGGCGCTGCCGAGCAGAAGCATACCGCGCTGTACCAGCGCATGCGCGCCTTCATGACGCAGTACGAGTTCGTCATCTGCCCGGTCAATCAGGTGCCGCCGTTTGACGTCAAGACGCCGTATCCGACCGAGATCGCGGGCGTCAAGATGGAGACGTACATCGACTGGATGAAGTCGGCGTACTACATCACCGTGACCGGGCACCCGGCGATCTCGGTGCCGTGCGGTTTCACCCCGGAAGGATTGCCGGTCGGCGTGCAGATCGTGGGCCGGCACCAGAACGAGATGGGTGTGCTGCAACTTGCACACGCCTTCGAGCAGGCGACCGGCTTCGGGAAGCAGCGGCCAGTCGTGGCCGCTTGATCCGTTCAGCGTAGGGACGGGTCTCTGACCCGTCCGTTACGCAAGGAGCGTACCATGTTCGATTTTCTGAAGGGCGCCAAAGCGACGATGACGGTCACGCTCGACCGCGCGGCCAACCAGGCGTACTTGCCCGGCGAGACCGTGCGCGCGCAGATCGTCGTCGAGACGCAGGGCGAATTCAAGGTGCAGGAAGGTCGCGTCGCGCTGGTGTACATCGAAGACTACCAGTACCGCGACGAGCGCGCGACCACCGATTCCGACGGCGATCACAGCCGCGAGATCGTGAAGGTGTGGGGCAAATCCGAGGCCGAGGTCCAGCGCGTAGTCTTCGCGCGCGAGGGGCCGCTGCCGAAGAACGTGCGCCAGACGTTCGACTACAGCGTGGCGATCCCGCCGCAGGCGCTGCCCTCGCTGACCGGCGGAGCGATCCTGAAGTCGCGCTGGGTGGTCAAGGCGACGCTCGACCGGCGGCTGGCCTCCGACGTGAACACGGAGGCGATGCTGACCGTGGTGACGCTGGCGCTAGGCACCAACCGCGCCCCCGGCGAGTTCGGCGCATCGAACGAGCCGAATGAGGCGGCGCTGTCGCTGGCGCTGCCCGGCCACGAGTTTGTGCCCGGCGAGACGATCAGCGGGCAGTTCAGCGTGCGCCCGGCGAAGAACTTCGACGCCTCGGAAGTGCGCGTCGAACTGGTCTGCCTGGAGAACGTGCCGCGCGAAAAGGGCAACACGCACGAAGGTATTGCGAAGGTCAAGCTGGCCGGCGGCACGAAGTTTCAGGCCGGGCAGCCGATCGTGTTTCCGTTCAGCGTCGCGGTGCCCGCGGTCGCCCCGGCGAGCGCAAACACGCCGAACGGCTCGATCACCTGGGTGCTCAAGGGCGTGCTTTCGCGCACCCTGCGCTCCGATACGCGCGTCGAGGAGCCGGTGCTGGTTTACCCGGCGCGGCGCTAAAGCAAATCCGCGAATAACGCGAATCGGCGCTAATCTCTTTCCACGAAATGACACGAAGAAACACGAACTGAATCTCGTCTTCGGATTCGCGACGGTTCGTGGAAGCGAGTTGTATACTCAACTTAATCATGTCCTAAACTGTCATGTATGTCCTGTGCAGCGGGGCTTTGCCCCGCTCCGCGCCTGCGGCGCGGGCACAGGATGAAGCGCGAAGGCAAGACCATTGTCCAATGAGCGCGTCGCGTGCGCGAAACATCTGAAGTGCTGTAGTCTCGATGCCTCGCGCGTGAAGCGTGTGCCAGGCCGCAAGTCTGGCCTGCGCGCTCGGCATGACAAGAGCAGGGCATGAACAGCTTGAATCAGTACCAGTCAACCTGTTTCATGGAGACGCTATGACAGCCACAATCATCGACGGCACCAAGATTGCCGAGGATATCCGCAACAAGGTCAAGGCCGAAGCGGCAGAGTTGAAGGAGAAGCACGGTCTCGTCGCCGGGCTGGCGACCGTGCTGGTGGGCGACAATCCGGGCTCGCACGCCTATGTGCGCATGAAGCGCAAGACCTGCGCCGATCTGGGACTGACCTCGTTCGGGCATGAACTGCCGGCGACCGCCACGCAGGCCGAGGTCGTCGACCTCGTGCGCCGGCTAGGCGCCGACCCGGCGGTGCACGGCATCCTCGTGCAGCTGCCGCTGCCGAACCAGATCAGCGAGGAAGCGGTGCTGCGCGAGGTGCCGCTGGCCAAGGACGTGGACGGCTTCAACCCGGTCAACATCGGCAACCTGGGCATGAAGAACCGCACGCCGACGTTCGCGCCGTGCACGCCGGCCGGCGTGATCGAACTGCTCGACCGCACCGGCACCCGCATCGAGGGCGCGCACGCGGTCGTGCTCGGCCGCAGCAACATCGTCGGACTGCCGGTCTCGCTGCTGCTGCTCGGCCGCAACGCGACGCTGACGGTCTGCCACTCGCGCACGAAGGACATCGGCGCGGTCACGCGCGAGGCCGACATCCTCGTCGTCGCGATTGGCAAGACGCGCTTTGTCACGGCCGCTATGGTCAAGCCGGGCGCGGTCGTCATCGACGTCGGCATCAACGAGATCCCCGACGCGACGAAGAAATCCGGCAAGCGGCTGGTCGGCGACGTGGATTTCGACGCGGTCAAGGAAGTGGCCGGCGCGATCACGCCGGTGCCGGGCGGCGTCGGCCCGATGACGATCGCGATGTTGATGCAGAACACGCTGACGGCGGCCAAGCGGAGCGTGGGCGCGTAACCGGCACGGCAGGCGACGATGGATCAAGACGTTACACTGATCGTTTTTTCGGCGGGCGGCGTGCGCGACGAGGTCGAGCGGCTTGTCACCGATTCGCGCCACGCCGTGACCGCCGACGTCGTCGCGCTGGCGCGCCAGACGCCGGGTATCGGGCGCATCATCATCGCGACCGACTCGCCCGCGCTGGTCGAGACGCTCAAGCCGTATGACGTGATCGCGGACTACGACCGCGCGCTGGAGTCGTTCTCCTTCGGCGCGCGCTTCGAGCAGCTCATCCGCGACCATGACGTGCAGCGCCCGTTCTACCTGGGCGGCGGCGCGGGCGCGCTGCTGACGGCCGCGGAGATGCGCGGCATCGTCGAGCGCCTGCGCGCCGCCGATCAAATCGTGATCCCCAACAACATCTTCTCGTCGGACTTCGTCGCCTTCACGCCCGGCGAAGCGGCGCTCGGCCTGCCGCCGCAGGAAAACGACAACAACCTCGCGTTCCTGTTGCGCACGGAACGCGGGTTGCCGCACCAACCGCTGCCGCGCACGGTCGGCACGCAGTTCGACATCGACACGCCCACCGACGTGGTGCTGCTGGCGTACAGCCACGGGCTCGGCGCGCACGCGCGCGCGTTCGTCGCCGATGCCCCGCTCAACCGCGCGCCGGTCGAGCGGCTGCTGCCGCAGTTGACGCGGCACGAACCGGAGTTGCTGGTGTTCGGGCGCGTCTCCGGCGAGATCTGGCTGTATTTCGAGAAGAACGTCGCCTGCCGCACGCGGCTCGTCTCCGAGGAGCGCGGCCTGGTCGCCAGCGGGCGCGAGGCGCGCGGCGAGGCGCGCTCGCTGCTCGGTTTCCTGTTCGATGCGCACGGCTCGCAGCACGCGTTCGAGTTGCTGTCCGAGTTGTGCACCGGCGCGCTGATCGATACGCGCGTGCTGCTGGCGCACCGGCGACTGAAGCCGAGCGCGCACGACCGTTTCAACGCCGACCTCTTCCGCCCCGACGCGATCCGCGACGAGTGGCTGCGCGAGTTCACCCGCGCCGCGATGGAAGCGCCCGTGCCGGTGGTGCTCGGCGGGCACTCACTCGTCTGCGGCGGGCTTTACCTGTTGACCGAGGCGGCCTGGAAGGACTACCCGCCGCCGGGGACCGACGCGCGGCGGTCGTGAGTCTGTCAACGGATGGATAGCGGATAAGCGGATAGATCGGCCCACTACCCGGAACGTGCCGCTCACAACGAAATCGGCCCGCCATATCGCATGGCGGGCCGAGGTGTTTGTGAAGCCTGTCGTGAGGTTCCCGAAATAGGCGTTCATCGGTACGGGCGTTCAGTTGAACGCCCGCAGTCACATCCGCTTATCCGTTATCCATCCGTTGACACCGCTGTCAGTTCTGGAAGAACGAAATTATTTCGCGCACGCGGCGTCCCACCGTGACCGGCGGGCTGGACGAGGCCGGGTCGCTCTTGATACGCACCGTGTAGGTGTCGGGGTCGAGTCCGTCGAAGCCGTAGAAGCCGAAGTCGTCGGTGGTTTCCGTGCGCTGGTAATTCTTGGTCGCGCTGACCGCCACCATCTCCAGCCCCTTGACCGGCTTGCTGGTCTTGTCCGTCACCTGCCCGCGGATGCTGCCGTTCTCGTCGTTGGTCGCCTGCGTGCCCTGCATCTGCACGCGATACTTTGCCCCCGGCACGGCGCTAGGCGTCGGCGTGGGGCCGCTCGTGACCGGCGGGCGGGTCGCGCCCGGCGTGGGCGGTACGCCGCCGCCCGACTGGCAGGCCGCCACCGCAGCATTGTACTTGCTCTGGTTCGTCGCGGTGGCGTTCATGCCCAGCGCGCCGCTGTAGGCGTCGATCGCCAGGCACGAGCCGCCGCGCTCCATCAGGTAATCGCCGTACGAAATATACGCCTGGTAGAGCCGCGAACGAGAGTCCTGGTAATCTGGATTGATTCTGACAAGCTCGGTAAATGACTCGACGGCGCGCTTCCAGTCGGCGCTCCATGCGCTCAGGCCGCGCAGGTAGACCGACGCCAGGTAGCGCTCCAGCTGCACATGGTCGTCTTTGCGGATGGCAAGCGCCTTGTCGAAGCGCTGTACCGCCTCTTCCCAGCGCTCGTCCTTCAGGAACTGGCGCGCCAGCGTGAGGTTGCCGTTATAGAGCATCTGCTCGACATCGGCCTTCTTGTAGTCGGGCTGAACGCGTCGCAGGCCATCGAGCATGCTGAGTGCCGTCTCGTAGTCCTGCTTGTCATACGCGTCTTTGGCCTGCTGGTACGCCGCGCCGAGAATCTCATCCTGTGACACCTGACTCAGCGTGGGCGTGGGCAGCGGCTGGCCGGCCGCCACCGGCGCAGTCTGCTTCTGCAGGGATGCCAGCAGGTCCTTGATCTCTTTGTCGTTCGGGTTGAACTGCTGGGCGTAACGCAGTTCCTGATACGCCAGTTCCAGGTTGCCATCTTTGAGGTATGCTTTGGCCGCGTCTTTGTGCTGCTGCGCGGTGTTCAGCGCCACGCGGTCGCGGTCCTGCAGGCCCTGATACACGCCGGCCGCGCCAAAGCCGACCAGCAGTGCGAGCAGCCACGCGCCCATAAAGATGATGGCAGCCGCAATCGTCGGCGTGCCGTCGCGCCGCCGCACACGCACCGTTTGCACCGACGTGCGGCTCAATGCGCGCGCGCGCGCCGGGACGAGCGCGCGGCTTGCTGTGGGCGCGCGCGGGGGCGTCGGTGCGGCCTGCACAGCCAGCTTGGAGCTCTCCGGAAGCGGTGGCGTTTGGGTCGAAGTAGCAGGCGCAGAGACTTCCGCCGGCGCGCCCTCGGATGGGGTCGCCTGCGCGACCGGTTCGGCGGGCGCGGCCTGTGGCGGTACCACCGGCAGCGCGCTGGACGCCGGCTTCGCTTCCTTGCGGCCTTCCGGCAGCGCGCCGGGTTTGGCGCCTGCTTTGCGGCCCGGGTTCGGGCGGTGAAGCGACGGCAGGTGGAGCCGGTGCTCCGAGTGATGTTTAATGTAAGCGCCGCAGTTCGGGCAGAAGTCGTACTTGCCGTGAACCGTCGTACCGCATGACTTGCACTGCATCAATGTTCCCGTAATCAACCCGGGCGGGTCTGCCGCCGAGGCGTTTTGTGCTATCGCACGTCAGATGGTCATCAATGGAAACACAAGGTCGATTCGCGCCCGTCTACATGTAGGCGCGTCTCCACACCCAGTGGGCCGGGCGACCCGCCCCCTATTTTTTGTGGGCTGTCGCTGAAATTCGCAAGCGGTGCGCCGGGTTGGGTGTGCTGGCGTCTGCAAACACGGGCCAAAGCCAGACACAACCTCCATTATGAAGCCAATCCGCGATAATGCCAACTGCGGACTACGTTAATTCGTCATAATCAGTGAATAGATTGGCGAACGTATGACGATGCGCCTAATATGGTACAATCTGCGCATGGCGAGACGGCTCCCGCTGTTTGGCATCGTCTGGGCATACCTTGCGCTGGCGGCTCTATATGCCGTCAATACGCCGCGTTGGGAGGTACCCGACGAGCCGGCGCACTACAACTACGTGCGCACCATCGCCGAGACGGGCGCATTGCCTGTCTTGCAACTGGGCGACTACGACCAGGCGTACCTCGAGGCGATCAAGTCGCAGAAGTTTCCACCCGACATGCCGGTCGATGGCATCCGCTACGAATCGCACCAGCCGCCTTCCTATTATCTGCTCGCAACGCCGTTCTACATCGCCGGCCAGCCGGCTCATCCCGACGCGCGACTGATCGGGCTGCGACTCTACTCGGTGCTGTGGGGCGCGGTATTGCTGGCGCTCGTGTACCGGCTGGCCGCGCAATTGTTCCCGGACGACCCGTGGCTGCCGCTGATCGCGACCAGCATAGCCGCCTTCGTGCCGCAGCACCTCGCCATGGTTTCGGGCGTCAACAACGATGTGCTGTCCGAGGTCATCTTGACCGCCATCGCGCTGGTGCTGGTGCGCATCCTCGGACAGCGCAGCAACCCGCGCGGGTGGCCCTGGGCGGGCGTGCTCGTCGGGCTTGGCCTGCTGACCAAGACGACCGCCTACGTCTCCGTCGGGCTGGTCGTCGCTGCGGCGGCGCTACGCTGGTGGCAGAACCGCGCAGACCGCCTGCCGTTGATGCAGGCGGTCCTGCCGCCGGCGCGCGCGCTGCTGGTCGCCGCGCTGATCGGCAGCCCCTGGTTTGTGCGTGGCGCGCTGACGTACGGGCCCGGCGACTGGCTCGGGCTCGGACGTCACAATGCCGTCGTAATCGGCCAGCCGCGCACATTGGAGCTGTACGGCAATTACGCGGCTGCGGCGGGCGACTGGCTGGCGATCATGTTTCGCTCATTCTGGGGCCAGTTCGGCTGGATGGGCGTCGTGCTGGATGCGCGCATCTATCTGGCGTTGCTCGCGTGCAGCCTGTTCGCGCTGAGCGGCTGGGCCGTGGCGCTCCGGAGCGGCGAACCGCAAACCGCAGACGGCAGGGCGCGCATGCAGTTCGCGCAATTGGCGCTGCTGGCGGTCTGGTTCGCGTTCACCTTCACGACGACCGCCGCCTACAGCCTGGAGTTCTTCCAGGCGCAGGGCCGCTATCTGTTTCCCGCGCTCGGTGCGATTGCGATCGGCCTGGCGATCGGGCTGCGCGCCTGGTGGCGGCTGTTCGCCCACGCGCTGGCGCGCTTCCGGCTGCCCGCTGGCGCGGTCGAATGGGCGCTGACCGGCGCGCTCGTAGTCGCGTTCTGCGTGCTCGACCTCGTCTGCCTGTACCGCTTCCTGATTCCGGCGTTCCGGTAATCGTATGGGACTGTTCCGCGACCGTGTAGCGCTGGCAACCACCGCCGTGTTCCTAGTCGTCATCAGCCTCCCCTATGTGCTGGCAGCCGCGTGGGCGCCGCCCGGCGCGACCTTCCTCGGTTCGTTCTACAACTCGCAGGATATGATGGTGTACCTGTCGGCCATCCGCGCGGGCGCGCGCGGCGAGTGGCTGCGCACCCTGCCGTACACCACCGAGGCGCACCAGCCGGCGCTGTACTATATCTACTACATGGCGCTCGGCCATCTGGCCGCGCCGGACATGCTGACGTTCCACAGCGCGCGCATCGTTTCGGCGCTCGCACTGGCCGCCGCGCTATATGCGCTGATCGTGCAGGTGCTGAGTACCGCGTTGGAACGGCGCACCGCATTCATCCTGGGGCTGCTCGGCATGGGTGTCGGCTTCATCGTCATGCTGATGGGCTTCGGAAAAGCAATCCGGCCGACCGACATCTTCCTGCCGACCTCATCGCTTCTGAGCGCGGCGATCATCAACCCGCACTTCCCGCTCGGCGCGGCGATGCAACTGGCGATGCTGGCGGCCTACCTGCGGGCGCGGCGCGCGCCCTATCGCACTGGAACGCTGGCGATCGGATCGGTTGCCTGCCTGGTGCTGGGCTTCCTGCTGCCGTATCAACTATTTGTGGCCGGCGCGATTATGGGCGTTGATGCGGCCTGCGAGGCGTGGCGGCACCGGCGGCTCTGGACGCCTGCAACGCGCGCCGCCTTCTTCATCCTGCTGCCCGGTGCCGCGCCACTCATGTACTACCTGGGTCTGCAAACAATCGTGCCATTCTGGAAAGAGTTAATCGCGCAGTGGCCGGTGCTTGAGCACCAGTTCAGCGCGCCGGACTTCATCGCGGGCTACGGCTGGCTGCTCGTGCTCGCCGTGACAGGCGCCGTGCATATAGCACGCCGACCCGCAGGCACCGACGCCGAGCGTTTCCTCGTAATCTGGCTCGTCGTGAACGCGCTTCTGATCGTAGCGCCGCTCGACTTCTCGGACCGCACAAGCCTCGGTTTCAGTGCGGTGCTGACGATGCTGGCAGCGGTCGCGCTCGCGCGTGTGGTCGGGCCGTGGCTGGCGAGCCGGGCGCAGGGCGCGCGGCTGGCGGCGCGCTACCCGCGCTTCACGCATCATTTCCCCGCCATGCTGCTGATCGGGTGCGTGCCGTCCGCGCTCCTGCTTGGGCTGACGCTGGCGCTGTTCGCTGTCGCGTCCGGCGATCTGCCGTACTATCTGGCCGCCGACGATGCGGTGCTGATCACGCGGCTGGCGCGCGAGGCGACGCCGCACGACGCCGTGCTCGCGATGCCCGCCATTGCCAATCTGGTGCCCGCGTTGTCTGACGCGCGCGTCTATGCGGGGCACACGCACGAGACATACCAGGCCGAGCGCAAAAAGGCCGAGGTACAACGATTCTTTAGCAATGGCATGAGCGACGCCGAGCGCCGCGACTTCCTCGCGCGGCAGGGCATTACCTACGTCTTTGTTCAACCGAGCGCGCATGGCGCCGGCGGCTACAGCGGCACGGGTGCGGATTTCCTGACAGTCGTCGCGCGCGCCGGCGACGCGACGCTCTATCGCGTGACGGGCACGGGGCGATGAACGCCGACGGTGCGGCAGGCCGCTCGATCACGCGCGACGAATGGATCTGGCTCACAGTCGTCTCATTCATCCTGCTCGCGACATCCGTCACGCCAAACATAGTCGGCTGGCTGGTAACGCCGCCCGGCGCACACTACACGGGACTGGCGTACAACTGGCAGGATGCGAACTCATACCTTGCCAAGCTCATGGAGGGGTGGCGCGGCGACTGGCTGTACCGCATCCCGTTCACGAACGACCCCGGCGATGGCGTCTTCCTGTACCCCAACTACCTGTTGCTCGGCCACCTTTCGCGCTGGCTTTCGCTGGAGCCGGTCGTCGTCTTTCACCTGGCGCGGCTGGCTGGCGGCGCGCTGCTGCTGGCCAGTCTGTACGCTCTGATGGCACGTTTCTTTGCGGCGGTGGACGATCGCCGCTTTGCGTTCCTGCTGGCCGCCTTTGGTTCCGGCCTCGGCTGGCTCTGGCTATTTAGCGGGACCCTATTGCCCGATGTGCTCAACGCCGAGTTGTTCCCGTTCCTCGCCATCTTCGCCAATCCGCACTTCCCGCTGGCGATGGCGGCGTTCATCGCGGTCGTCGATGCGCTGGTGCCGCGCGAGCGGTGGCGCGGGCAGATGGCGCTGCTGGCAGCCGGCACGCTGATCCTGGCCATCACGCAGCCGTACGGCAATATCAGCGCGGCGCTCATTGGCGGCGCGTGGGTGGCTATCCGCTGGTTGACCGAGCGTCGCGCGCCGCGCACCGAACTGGCGCGGCTGGCCGTGCTGCTCGCGCTCTCCGCGCCGTTCGCCGCGTATGACGCGTGGGCGCTGACGAGCAACACCGCGCTGGCCGGCTGGACGGCGCAAAACGTCACGCTGTCGCCGCCGCTCTGGCAGTGGATCGCCGCGGCAGGCATCGCGCTGCCGTTCGCGCTCGTCGCGGTCGCCGCGCTCGGGCGGCAGATTGCGCGCGAACGGCGGCTCGGTGCAAACGATGCGCTGCTCTTGCTCTGGCTGGTCGTCGCGGTGGTGCTGGCGGCCATACCGGGTCCGCAGCAGCGGCGGCTGGCGTTCACGTTCTTCATTCCACTGGCGATCCTCGCCGTGCGCGGCTGGCTAGTACTGGCACGGTTCGACCGCCCGGTGTGGCGGGCGGCTTTTGCGATGTTCGGCGGACTGACGAACATCCTGATGGTGACGATTGCGATCGTGACGGTCGCGGCGCAACCGCCATTCCTTTTCTTCAGCGCGGGCGAGTGGGACACTTTGGTCTATTTGCGCGACCGCGCCGCGCCGCAGGCGGTCGTGCTCGCCTCGCCGGACATGGGGCTGTATATTCCGGCGTGGGCCGGCCAGCGCGTGATCTACGGCCACCCGCACGAGACGCCCAATGCGCGCCAGCGCGCCACGGCGGTGATCGACTTTTATGCGGGCCGGATGATTGACAGCGCGGCGTTCCTTCAACCGGTGGACGTCATCATGGTTGGTCCGCGCGAGCGCGCGCTGGGGCCGGCCGCCGTGCCGCCGCCATTCGCCCCGGTCTTTCAGAGCGGCGATGTGACGCTCTACGCGAGGCCGCGATGAGCGCGCGCGTGATAACACGCGCCGAGTGGCGCTGGGTTGCCGTCGTCTCCGCGCTGATCCTGCTGGCGACGACACTGCCGGTACTGTACGGCGCGCTGGCGACGCCGCCCGGCTATCACTACATCGGCTTTGCGTATAACGGCGAGGAAGCCAACCCGTACCTGTCCAAGATCGTGCAGGGCGCGCGCGGCGACTGGCTGTACTCGCTGCCCTACAACGCCGATCCCGGCGAGCCGTTCTTCTTGTACGAGAACTACCTCCTGCTTGGGCATATTGCCCGCGCGCTGGTGCTGGAGCCGGTCGTCATCTTTCATCTGGCGCGGCTGGCCGGCGGCGCGCTGATGCTCTTCACGCTCTACTGGTTCATTGCGCGCTTCTTCGCCGATGCGCGCGACCGCCGGCTTGCGTTTGGCCTGGCGGCGTTCGGCGCAGGCCTCGGCTGGCTCGCACTAATGGCCGGGTACACCAGCGCCGACCTCTGGCAGACGCAGATCTTCCCGTTCCTGGCCGTGTTTGCCAATGTCCACTTCCCGCCGGCGCTGGCCGCCGCGCTGTGGGTCACCGATGCGCTGGTGCCGCCCGCCGGGGAGCACGCCGCGCGCGGTCGGATGGCGGCACGGATAACGACGGGCACGCTGATCCTAGCGCTCACCCAGCCCTATGCGCTGCTCATCGCGGCGGGGCTGGGCGCGTTCTGGCTCGGCTGGCGCGTCGCTGCCCGCGCGCCGCGCGCGGAGTGGCTGGCGCTCATGGGGCGCATGGCGCTCGCTGGGGCGCTCGGCGCGCCGGTCGCGCTCTACTACCGATGGCTGGCCGGCGCGAACGCATCGTATGCGGGCTGGGACCGCCAGAACATCACGCTCGCTTCGCCGCTGTGGGACTATGCGCTCGCGTTTGGATTGCTGCTGCCGCTGGCGCTGGCCGGGGTCGGCATGGCGCTGGTTCGCCTGCGCGCACGCCGCGCGCCGGACGCCGATGCGCTGCTTCTGCTCGGCTGGGTCGCGATCACTATCACCTTGTTGTACCTGCCGCTGGCGCAGCAGCGCCGCTTTGCCTTCGGGCTGGCGGTGCCCGTGGCGATACTGGCGGTGCAGGGGCTGAAAGCCGTTTCCCGGCTCGACCGCGATCCACTGCGCTTCTTGCTGATGACGCTCAGCAGTCTGACCAATGTGCTGCTGCTGTCACTCGCACTGGTCGCGACGAGCCTGCACCCCGTGAACCTGTTCTTCACGCAGGGCGAGTGGGATGCGTTGATGTACTTGCGAACCCATGCCTCGCCGCAGGCGGTCGTGCTCGCCTCGCCGGACATGGGTCTCTACATTCCCGCATGGGCTGGGCAACGCGTCTTCTACGGGCACCCGCACGAGACGCTGGACGCGGCGGCGCGCAAAGCCGAGGTGACCGCGTTCTTCGCCAACACGCTCTCTGCGTTCCCCGCCGTACTGAAACGCGCAGACTACGTTTTCATTGGCCCGCGCGAGCGCAGCATCGGCACGCCGGACATCCCCAACAACTGGCGGGTCGTCTTCGCGGCCCCCGGCCCCAACGGTGTTACAATCTATAGTCGTTAGCAGAGATTGGTCCGCACCGGGAGGGGCCATGGATACCGTCAGGATTCCGCGCGCGTTCCACGCGGAGATGATCGCGCACGCGCGCGAGGGATTTCCGAACGAAATATGCGGGCTGATCATGGGGCCGCACGGCGAACTGCGCGAACTGCACCGCGTACGCAACGCCGCCATCGATCCGCTCTATACCTATGACATGGACCCGCATGAGCTCCTGCGCCTGAACCAGCGCGCCGACGACCTCGGCTGGGAGTTCACGCTCATCTACCACGCGCACCCGCCGTTCGCCGAAGCCTACCCCTCGGCGACCGACGTGGCGCGCGCATACTATCCCGACGCCGTGTACGTCATCCTCGCGATCGGCCGCGCCGGCACACACCTGCGCGAGCAGATGCGCGATCCGGCGCAGCGCGCCGCCGTCGTCGCCGTCCTGGGCGATCCGCAGGCGCTCGAGCCGCGCGTGCGCGCCTACCGCATCATCAAAGACGATCTCTTCGGCAAGACTGGGCGCATCGAAGAATTGATGGTGGAGCTCGTATGAGCACGGAGCCAGAGGCATGATCAACCAGTTCGTCGATCTGCGCATCGTGCCGACCGACCACCTGCACCTGCACGAGGAAGTGGAGCCGGCGCGCGTTCGCCGCGTGACCGAGCGCATCGCCGCCGAGCAGATGCTGAAGAACCCGGTCATCGTCGCCGAACTGGACGACTACGGCCATTTCGTCGTGCTGGACGGCGCCAACCGCTCGACGGCGCTGGCCGATCTCGGCGTGCGCGACACGCTCGTGCAGGTCGTGGATTATGGCGACCCCGGTGTGCGGCTCGACACCTGGTATCATCTCGTCGCCGATATCGACAAGCACGACCTGTTCGCGCGCATCGGTAACGTGACGGAAGTGCGCCTGAAGGCGTCGGGACTGCTGGCCGCGCGCGCCCTGCTGGTGACGCACCAGATCCTGGCGTACATGGTCTGCAAGGACGGCGATGTGCACCAGGTGCTGGGGCCGGCCGACCTGCCCGGCCGCGCGCGCATGCTCACCGATATCGCCCGTACCTACAAGGCCGCGGCGACGATCTATCGCGTGCAGACCGACGACATTCCGGCACTGCTGCCAATGTACCCCAACGTCGCGGCGGTCATCGCCTACCCGCTCTTCCGCCCGGCCGATATCCTGGAGATGGCACGCTCGCGCGCGCGCCTGCCGACCGGCATCACGCGTCACGTCATCGCGCGGCGCGCGCTGCGCGTGAACGTGCCGCTGGCCGAGTTGGGCGCGGACCGCCCGCTGGCCGACAAGAATCGCGACCTGCAGGAGCGCATCACAGCGATGCTCAAGGCCGGGCAGGTGCGGCACTACGAGGAATCGACCTACCTGTTCGATGAGTAGCCGTGTGGGTATGCCCCTACCCAGTACCTGTACGCATTTTGACAGGCACGCATTTTGTCCTATAATTTCTCTCATAGATTCATAATAAACTGGAGCATGACGCAAGTGGCTACTGTACGCATTCCCACACCGCTACGCCGCCTCACCGGCAACCAAGCCAAGGTGCAAGTCGGCGGCGGCACAATTGGCGAGCTGATCGGCGCGCTGGAATTGGCGCACCCCGGCATCAAGGACCGGCTCGTGGACGAGAGCGGCGAGATCAAGCGCTTCGTCAACATTTTCGTGAACGGCGAGGAGATCCGCACCCTGCATGGGCCGGCAACGGCCGTCAAGGACGGCGACGAGGTGTCGATCATTCCCGCGATGGCCGGCGGTGCGCCTGCGCAGGCCTGCTTCTGTTGTAGCCCGATGCGAGCTCGTGACTAGACCGCGCCGGTTCATACCGGCCCGTCTGCGGGCTCGCACACCCAGCCAGAGAATGGCTGGGTTTTTTGTTGCTTTGGCTATTTGGCGTTACTCTTCAATACTGGCAGCCAACTTTCGTCGTATTGTAGAGTGAGGCCACTATGTCCAACCCGTCATCACGCAGCGCGCTGAAGACCGTCGATAACATCGCCGTCGCCATCGCCAGCAACTGGCTGAACGTGTTCCTGGTCGGCTACGGCATCTGGGTGCTGCTGCCGTTCACGACGCCGTTCCTAATGCAGATCGGCTGGACGCTGCCGGCCAATCTGCTGTATGCACTGTACAGCCTGTTCTGTCACCAGTTGCCGGAGCGCTCGCTATTTTTCTTCGGCGACAAGTTGATGTACTCGTTCCAGGAGATCGCGCAGTACTGGCCGACCAACAACCCGATCATCCTGCGCCAGTTCGTCGGCAACGAGGAACTGGGTTGGAAGATGGCCTGGAGCGACCGGATGATCTCGGTCTATGGCGGCGTCTGGCTGGCCGGCCTGCTCTGGGCGGCGCTGGGACCGAAGCGTGCGCCGCGCCTGTCGCTGTTCTGGTGGATCGTGATCGGCGTCGCGCCGCTCGGCATCGATGGCGTGTCGCATATGCTGAACGACATTGTGGCGGGCACCAGCGGACTCGGCTTCCGCGACACGAACACCTGGCTGGTGGCGCTGACCGGCAACGTGCTGCCGGCGGATTTCTACCAGGGCGACGCGCTCGGCTCGTTCAACTCATGGGCGCGCTGGCTGAGCGGCTTCCTGTTCGCGTTTGCGAGCGTGTTCGCGCTGTTCCCGATCATCGGCGGCTCGATGGACGACACGGCGCGCGACGCCGAGCGGCAACTATCGCGCATCGCCGCGCGCGAGCAGCAGAACAAACCGCAAGCGTAACATGCGCCCGTCGCTGGCCCTGTTCGGCTGGGCCCTGGTGGTGAGCGGCGCCGTCGCCGATCTGTTCTACCATGTGCCGGTCTGGTTCTTCGGCGTGCAGTGGGGAGTTGAGATCGACGCCATCGGCGAGTTTGGACACACGGTCATCCTGGTCGGGATTGTCGTGCTGATCTACGATATTCTGCGGCGCAACCAGCGTACGCGGTAACGGTGGCGCATGTTGGGGCGAACCGACGTGTTCGCCCGGGCGGGCAGACACACAGGTCTGCTCCTACGCGGTGTGCACATGGTGGGCGGCGCATGTTGGTGCGAACCGCCGTGTTCGCCCGGGCGGGCAGACACACAGGTCTGCCCCTACGCGGTGTGCACATGGATGATCACGAAAGACAGACTGCTGGCGCAGGTCAAGAAGCAAATCACGGAAGTGGACATCCATCAGGTCAAGGACGATCTCGCCGTGCGGCGGCCGGTCACCCTGATCGATATTCGCGAGCAGGACGAGGTGGCGCAGGGCTATATCCCCGGCGCGCGGCACATCCCGCGCGGCTTTCTCGAACTGCGCATCGAAGATACGCAGCCGGACCGCAACGCCGAGATCGTGCTGTACTGCGCCGGCGGCGTCCGCACGGTACTGGGCGCGCGCGCGCTGCAGGAGATGGGCTATACCAACGTGCGCTCGATGATCGGCGGCTTCGGCGCCTGGAAGAACGCGGGCTACCGCTGGACGTTGCCGCGCCAGATGAGCGACGAGCAGCGCATCCGCTACAGCCGCCACACGCTGATTCCCGAAGTCGGCGAAGAGGGCCAGTTCAAGCTGTTCGACGCCAGGGTGCTGCTGATTGGCGCGGGCGGGCTCGGCTCGCCCGCGGCGACCTACCTCGCCGCGGCCGGCGTCGGCACGATCGGCATTGTGGACTTCGACACTGTCGACCTCTCGAACCTCCAACGCCAGATCCTGCATCACGTCGACGACATCGGCCGCCCAAAGGTCGAGAGCGCCGCCGACGCGATCCATGCCATGAATCCGGATGTCAACGTCATCGCGCACCGCATCCAGTTGTCGTCCGAGAACGCGAAGGATGTGCTGAAGGACTACGACGTCGTTATCAATGGCTCCGACAACTTCCCGACGCGCTATCTGGTCAACGACGCGTGCGCGATGCTCGGCAAGCCGCTGGTGGACGCCAGCATCTTCCAGTTCGAGGGCCAGTTGACGGTCTTCGACGTCGAGCGCGGCGGACCGTGCTACCGCTGCCTGTATCCGACGCCGCCGCCGCCGGGCGAGGTGCCGTCGTGCGCCGAGGGCGGCGTGCTCGGCGTGCTGCCGGGTGTGATCGGCTCGCTGCAGGCGGTCGAGGCGATCAAGCTGATCCTCGGCGTGGGCGACACGCTGATGGGCCGCCTGATGCTGTACGATGCGCTGTCCGGCGAGTTTTCGGAACTGAAGCTGCCCAAGAACGCCAACTGCCCGGTCTGCGGCGACGACCCGAGCATCACGCAGTTGATCGACTACGACGAGTTCTGCGGCCTGCCGTCCTCGCGCCATCACGCCGCAAGCCCTGTAGGGACGGGTCTTTGACCCGTCCGAACGCCATCCGGCCCAATCATCTGTGCGAGCCCATGCTTCAGAAAACCGCGCCAAAGAGCGTCGGCGCGAGAGAAAGGACAGCTATGTTTCTAATTGCTGATGTCGCCGCCCGCTGGGCCGGCGGCAAAACGTTCGAGCAGTACGTCGCCGCGATGCAGCACAACCGCGAGAAGCTGGAGACGCTGATGGGCGCGATCGAGTTGAGCGCCGCGGAGCGCGCGCCGTTCGCCGCCATGCGCGGCCCGCTGTACGGCCTGGCCGTCACCGAAGACTGGTGCCCCGACTGCACCGCCAATATACCGGTGCTGATGAAGGTGGCCGCCGCACACCCGTCGCTCGCCGTGCGCTTCGTCGGCCGCGAGGCGAACTGGGACCTGCTGGCGCACGCTAAGAAGGGCGAGCGCATGGCTATTCCGACGTTCTTCTTCTTCGACGCGCAGTGGCACGCGATCGGCCACTGGGTCGAGCGGCCGCTGAAGGTCGAGGCGCTGCTGAATGAGTGGGCCGGCGGCCACATGCCGGCGGGCAAGCCGGATTTCAGCCAGCCGGCCTGGCGGGAATACGGCATGAACAAGGCCAGCTTCTACCAGAACGAGCTGTTCATCAACCGCGGCCTCTGGCGCGAGACGGTCGAGGAACTGCGCGCGATCCTGGCCGGCGAAACGATCAGCAACGTGGCGGCACTGGCCGCGACGGCGTAATACCATGCAGGCATCCATCGTCGGGCCGGCGGCGGGCGCTCCAACTGCTGCGCCCGCGCCGCTCGGTCGCGGCGTGGTCGACAGCATCGGCAACACGCCGCTGTTCCGTCTGCCGCACCTGGCCGTGCCGGCCGGCGTGCAGTTGCTCGTCAAGGCCGAGTGGTACAACCCGGGCGGCTCCGTGAAAGACCGCGCGGCGAAATACATCATCGAGGACGCCCTGCGGCGCGGCCTGCTCGGCAACGGCCGCACGCTGATCGACTCGACCAGCGGCAACACCGGCATCGGCTACGCGATGGTCGGCGCGGCGCTCGGCATTCCGGTCGCGCTGGTCATGCCGGAGAACGTCAGCAGCGAGCGCATCCAGCGCGCGCGTGCCTACGGCGCGACGATCATGTTCAGCGATCCGCTGGAAGGCTCCGACGGCGCCATCCGTATGGTGCGGCAACTGGCAGCCGACCGGCCGGACGCGTACTGGTACGCCAACCAGTACAACAACGCGGCCAACGTGCGCGCGCACATGGAGACGACCGGGCCGGAGATCATGGCGCAGACCGAAGGGCGCGTGACGCATTTCGTCGCCGGGCTGGGCACCAGCGGCACGCTGGTCGGCGTCGGGCGCTACCTGAAACGGGTCAAGCCGTCTTCGCGGATCGTCGCTGTCGAGCCGGCCGACGAGTTGCAGGTGATCGAGGGACTGAAGCACATGGCAAGCGCCATCGTGCCGGGCATCTACGACCCGTCGGTGCACAACGAGCAGATCGCCGTCGAGGCCGAGGACGCCTGGCAGATGACGCGCTGGTTGGCGCGCAGCGAAGGGCTGTTCGTCGGCTTCTCGTCCGGCGCGGCGGTGCATGCCGCTGTGCAGGTCGCGCGTTCACTGCGCGAGGGCGTCATCGTCGCCCTCTTGCCGGATAGCGGCGACAAGTACTTGAGTACGCGACTTTTCGAATAGCACGGGCAGGCCGAGCGGAGCGGAGGGAAGGGGAGTTGGGAAAGCGAAGGCCCCGACGGATGTACCGCCGGGGCCTTCGGCTTTTTAGAGTGTTTGCTGGAATAAATCGATACGCGATCGGCGCGACCGGCAAGATTTCTCAGGCACTGCGTGCCTTCGAAATGACAGTGCGCGCGGTAATGTCATTTCGAAGCTGCGCAGCAGCTGAGAAATCTTGGCCTCGTCTTGCCAACCACTAGCTGTATCAGGTTATTCGTGAATCCGCTCTAATTCAACAGATGCGTGGCTATGCAAACGGCGGCGGTCCGGCCAGCGCCATCAGGTCGGCGAACTCGGTGGGCTGGAGTTGCTCGTAGTCTTTCTGCCGCACGATCACGAACTGCCAGGGCGTGCCGGTCAGGGTGCTGGCGTTCTCGCACCAGAGTTGCGCGGCGCGGTTCTTGTTCGCCACGTCCACATCTTCGCGGCCTTTGGTCTCGATCAGGTAGTGCGCCCCGTCGTGCGCGACGGCGACAAAATCCGGCTCGTAGTAACGCAGGTTGCTGACGGCATCGGTGTATTCGATGCTGAACGCGAACGGCTGCGGCAGTTTGGAGAAGCGGCTAACGTCGCCGGCTTTCTGCAAGAACGCGGCGAACTCCTTCTCGAACTCGTTGTCGCAGGGGCACAGGTTGAACACGCACTTGGCGGCTTCGAGCGTTGGCCGGGAGTACGGGAAGGGTGGCGTCTCCGACAGTTTGCGGCCCGCGCCGGTCAACTGCGGTTCGAGTTGCTGCACGACCACATCGCGCAGGGCTTTGACGAACGTCTGCACGACCACATACTGCGCTACGTTGGAACTGAGCGGCTTGATCAGGGTCGGATCGTCCAGATCGACCGGCTCCCCGAACGCTTTGGTCGCCAGGAACTCGCGCACTTTGGGCGCCAGTGCGGCGAACTGTGACGGCAGTTTGACCTCATCTGCGATGCGCTTGGCGTAGAACGATATGACTTCCTGTGACGTCTGGGCTTCGGGAATGGTGTACTCGCGCTCGACCAGTTTTTGCAGCGTGATGATGTCGTAGCCCTCGTACTGGAACTTCTCGGCGGTCCCGTCGCCTTGCTTGCGCGGCAGTTTCGGGCAGGTGAACGCGGACACGTCCAGCGCCGCAATCTCCGCCGCCAGCGACTTCTTGCGCGCCAGGATGGGTGAGAGGGTGGGGATCGAGATGTCCTTGTCGAGTTTGGCTTCGTCGGGCTTGATCGTGACGATGGTCAGTTTGTCTTTGCCGATCTCGAACGTCTCGAACGCCATCTCCTCGGTCTTCTCAAGTTCCTCGACGAACTTGATGAAGGCGTTGTTGCCGATCACATCGACGCGCTCCTGGTACTGCTCGGCCTGGTTGCGGAACATGAGCCGCAGGCCGCGCCCGATGGTCTGCTCGGGCAGGATGTTCGCCTTCGCCGTGTAGGGGCGCAGGCCGACAACGACCGTGACGCCCTCGACGTCCCAGCCCTCGCGCAGCATGAGCACGCTGACGATGCAGTTGATCGGGCTGCTCGGCCTATCGACGAACTTGGCCTTGTCGCGCAGGTCGTCTTCCTGCCCTTTGGCGACGTCGCCGGTCCGATTGGTGTGGATGACCAGCGTCTTGTCGCCGCCGAACTCCGTCGGGTAGGTCTTTTGCAGGTAGTCGGCTACTTCGTCGGCCTCGGCAGTGTCGTTCATCATCACGAACAGGACGGGCTTGCGCTTGAGCGGCGCGAGTTGCGCGACGTATTCCTTCCAGCGTTCCACGCCGGCGGTCAGGAACGGTTTGTAACGCGTGCTGGCGATGGATGAGCGGCCTTCCTGGATGTTGCGGGCCACGCCCTTGACGGGGCGCTTGACGATGGAATCGAGGATCGCCTGCTTGAGCGGGTAGTCATATACCGTCCAGGTGAACAGCGCGCCCTTGCTGTAGCGCGGGGTGGCGGTGAAGTCCAGTTGGGCGGCGAGGCCGGCCGGAGCCTGTCCATCGTTGACCTTGCCGCGTAGGTCGTCATGCAGTTGGCGAATGAACTTGTTCCACTCGCTGTCTTCGTCGTGGGTGTGGTGCGCCTCGTCGTTGAGGACGGCGCAGAGCCCGCCCCGCGTGACAATGCGCTTGTCGAAATCCTCGATCTCCGTGGTCTGGGCGGGCGGGGGAGGTCCCATGACGCCGGTCATGGCCTCGGGCTCGTCGTTGCCGTTGCCGGCCCGGTCGTGGAACTGCTGGATGTTGGTCAGGTACAACGCGCCGGCGGCGTGCGCGCGCTCGGCGTCGCCGCGCACGTATACGTCAAAATCCCAGAAGGTGCGCAGTGCCGGGGGTATCATCGGGTCGCTGCGGAAGATGCGCCCGTTGGTGAAGTCGGTCTTGAGGCGTTCCAGGACGATCACGTTCGGCGCGATGAGCAGGAACGTCCTGGCGTAGTCGTCGCGCCCCTCGGCCACAGCGTTGAAGTATTGCCAGAGGATCGCCAGCGCCATGACTTTAGTCTTGCCGCTGCCGGTCGCCATCTTGACCGCATAGCGGGCGAACTCGTCGTGTTGGAGCAGGCGCAGGTCGGTCAGGTTGGCCGGCGCATAGGTTTCGAGCAGGTCCTTGTGTCGCCGAATACCGGCCACCTCGTACAGGTAGATGAGCGTTTCGATCGCTTCGCGCTGGAAGTAGTAGTAGGCGAACTTGCGCCCGTTGATGCGATGGTCGGTCTTGAACCAGTGATTGAGCAGCAGGCGCGTCGTCTCGCTGGCGCCCTTGTAACCGCCGTCGCGCCAAGTCTTGACGGCTTCGCGGATGGCGGGCACGCAGGGCGCGGTTGGCAAGCGGACTTCGAGCAATCCGAGTTGGTCGGGCGAGGTTTTGCGGAGGCGGGGCATGCTGATTGGGCGAAGGGCGCGCTTTGCCTACTTTGGAAGTTCGATGTCCTGCGGCAGGCCGACGCGCATGAAGAAGCGCGCAAACGCCTGCGACAGATGCTCGCGATATGGCGGCAGCAGGCGCAGACGTTGTCCCTTCTGTTTTGCCAGGGTGGATACGAATGGCTTGGGCAAGTTGATCACTCTACCGAAATCGACTATGCGAATTCCCCGCAGCGCCGCGAGTTCCGGCTGTGTGTGCGCATCAATCATCAGGTAACGATAGCGCTGTCCCTTAAGAATGGACTCCAAGGCCTTGCGCCTGGCAAAGTCCGGATCCATGCGCGGAGCATCATTCAATTCCCAATGCGGACATAGAATGACATCGCGCACCTTGTCATTCACGAGATCGCACGATTGGGTCATGATGATCAAGTCAAGTTGATCAACGATGACATCCAGTGGCTCGGAGAGCGGGTAAGTCAATTCGGGTGGAAGCTCGATAACAGGGCAATCAAACAAGATATCACCCTGCTCGAGTTCCGGGCCCTCAACGATCTCATACCACGGATACACACCGGGCATTGTGACCGCCCTTCAATCTAATTCATCATCAAGCGCGTCTGGGTCGTCGACGAAAACGAACGGCGACCGCTCCACGCGCAGGATTCTCACGCGTACACGTCGGCTAATCAGCGGCTTCAGATCAAACACCTCGGGGATCTCTTCTTCGGCTTCAGTTGAAGTCGCTTTCATTTCCTGAATGCGCTGAAGCATTTCCTCGATTTTTGCGAACAGGTCTTGAATCCCCTCGTCTTCAACCGCCGATGCGCGTTCGCCATACGGCCGAGGCAAGTCAGGCGCATGTTCCACCGTGTGCCGGCTAACCGCGGACCCGTGATCGGGCCTGCGCAGCGCCGGCCCCGAGCGGGCTGCAAACTGTGCAATCATAGCTGTTCTCCAAACAGGCGTCGGGTAGTGTCTGTAATACACGCCTCAAACGTCCGTTCAAGGTTGTCGTGAGCCGTTTCCACCCACTGCAATGCGCTGTCCAACATCACGGCTTCGGCATTGAGCGTCATGAAATCCAGATCGAGCAGAAATGCCAGCCCCTTGCCGTCCTGTCCGATCTGGCCCGACTGCAGCGCCAGCAGACCGTTTGACTGCTCAAATGGTATCTCGACGCGCACGATCCAAGAAGCGAACACCTGGGGCACGGTTGCCGGAATGTGCGGCACGGCCACCATGTATTCTTCAATCTGAACTTCTGACAACGGGATTTCGATTCGATTGATGTAACGCAACCCGATGCGCGCAAGCGCTTTAGGTTCGGCGACCTGGCGATATACTTGCAGCCCCCGGCCCACCATCTCCTTGAACTGCGCCCAATGGGCATACGGCTTGAGTTGGTTGACAATGAGTAGATCAGGCCCGACTTGAAGCAACCCGCGTTTGTCCTGGCGCAGAAATTGCATGCGCGCCATGCCGCCTTTGACGGTCTGGCCGACCGTATCGGCTTCGGCATGCATCTCAACTTGCAGGACGTTCTGTTGTTGTTTGTGAGGGAAGTCGGCCTTGACCTTGTCGT
Source organism: Chloroflexota bacterium (assembly GCA_016235055.1). NCBI lineage: Bacteria > Bacillati > Chloroflexota > Chloroflexota bacterium. The sequence continues at coordinate 64,528 of JACRMK010000061.1, forward strand.
ACACCAGTCCCGGAACCGTCCAGTCCCACGGTTGGCTGGGCACGAACCGGAACTCACAAAGCGCTTCCACAATCGGGGCATGCGCATACAATTTGCCCATGGTCCCTGTCTCCTGAATGCTGCGCCGCTATCACGGAGTAGCGCATTCGAGTATGATTACAGCAGGACTACGGTATGATTATACTCCATGAGTGAATTGCATGGCGCTCTGGCGTTGGTGACCGCGCAGACCCGTGGTAAGCTTATGTGCAGTTGTGCGCCAGTCGCCTGCGAGTGAAAGCCGGCTCCATGCCGTGCGTCCGGGAACCCGGGCCTAGCTCACAGGGGGCTGGCTTTTTCGCCTTATGGTCCTCGCGTCATTCCGGCATGCTTCAGGTCGGAATCCACCGCCCACCCGTCATTCCGGCGTGGTTCTGGCCGGAATCCACCGCCCACTTGTCATTCCGGCGTGGTTCTGGCCGGAATCCACCGCCCACTTGTCATGCCGGCATGTTGTTGGCCGGCATCCACGCCCATCGTCATGCCGGCATGTCGTTGGCTGGCATCCACGCCCATCGTCATTCCGGCATGTCGTTAGCCGGAATCCATGTCCACGCCCTGATGTGCCCGCTGCTGGATTCCGGCGCTGGTCGGCGGCTCCGCGCCGCCGACCGTTAAGCGTCCTCCGGCAATGTCCTGTGCGGCGGGGCGAACGCCCCGCCCCGCGCTTGTAGCGCGGGCACAGGATGAAGGCCGGCGGACAACGAACCATACCGGAATGACAAGCGGGCCGGGCGACCCGGCCCCTACGACTCGCCAGAATGACGGGGGGGAGGTCTGTCAAAGCGATGGACGCACAAAAGCCCCGGCAAACCATGCCGGGGCTTCGCGTATATTGGGGGTGAAAACGGCGTTACGACCGCTTCCAGCCCGACCGCTTGAACAGCACCCATACCCCGAGCGCCACCAGAATGAGTGGCCACAGCTTGCCGGCCATTTCCAGGTACGGCAGCGCCGGTTTGCCGAACAGCAAGCCGACGCCGACGAGCGCGAGGATCGCGCCGACGATGAGCGGCCACCAGACGGTCTTGTGGATGAACCACGAGGCAAGCGTGATGAGCGCCCACCCGGCGGCAAAGGTGAGCATAAAGATAGCGGACGTCCCCATCGAATTGTCTGGCATCTGCCACTCGCGCATCAGCAGCACGCCGGCGCCGATGCCGATCAGGATGCCACCCGGCACCAGCAGGCCGACCTCGCGCGAGAGCAGACCCCAGGTGAGGAACACGATGCCGAGCAGCGGCATGAACCAGAGCGCTATCGTGTCGTTCGGCATGAATTGCCACAGCAGGGCGATCAGGCCGATCACGATCAGCATGATGCCGCCGAGCGGGCCGCGACCGGGTCGCACGCCGGTCGGCGGCGGGACATTGAGCGAAGCATTCATCCGTTGCCTCCTGGTCTTGAACGCGCCGTAGGCGCAAACGCTCCGCGCTCAAGGATAGCGGGTGAGCGGCCGGCGGTCACGGGTCGAATGTCCTGTGTGGCGCGGGGAAAGCGACATGGCCTGTTGCGGTCAGGGCAACCGTACCCTGAATGGCAGCAAGCGCCGTCGAAGGGATCTCGCTGCAGGGTGCGTCGATTATGCGCCCCCATCCCGACCTTCCCCTGTTCGCGGCGTGTGCGAACGGGGGAAGGAGTCAATCCCCTCGCCTGCGACGCGGGCGATGCGGCGGGGCTTCGGGCCCCGCCGCGCCTATCGGTCAGCGGCGCGAAGCCGCTGACCAGCGCGTCGCGGGAGAGGGTTAGGGAGAGGGAGGCATTGACGTTGGCAAGGTCCTGAACCCTCCCGCCACCCGATTGACAAGCGCGCGGCGATTGGCGTATAGTCACCGTCAAGGAGAAGCGCCATGGCCGGACGCAAGCACGCGGCGGAGCCAACCGCCGGCCTCGAATACAGCCCCCGCATCAGCGACCTCGTCGCCGGCGACCGCCCGCGCGAGCGCCTCAAGACGCACGGCGCGGCGGTGCTGACCAACGCCGAGTTGCTGGCGATTGTCCTGCGCGTCGGCACGCAGGGCGAGAACGTCGTGCGGCTGTCGGAACGGCTGCTGACCGAGCACGGTGGGCTGGGCGGCCTGTACCGCGCGCCGATGGATGAACTGGTGCGCGTGCGCGGCATGGGCGAGAGCAAGGTCACGCAGATCAAGGCGGCGCTCGAGCTCGGCCGGCGGCTGATGGTCGAAGCGCCCGATGAGCGGCCGGTCGTCAAGTCGCCGGCCGATGCGGCCAACCTGGTGCTGGTCGAGATGGGCGCGCTGGAGCAGGAGCAGATGCGTACCATCCTGCTCGACACCCGCAACCGCGTGCTCCACATCCAGACGGTCTATGCCGGCAACCTCAACAGCGCGATCGTGCGCGTCGGTGAACTGTTCCGCGAGGCGATCCGGCGCAACTGCGCCGCGCTGATCGTCGCGCACAATCACCCCAGCGGCGACCCGTCGCCCTCGCCCGACGACGTGCGCGTCACCGAGCAGATCGTCGAGGCCGGCAAACTGCTCGACATCGAGGTGCTCGACCACCTGGTGATCGGGCACGGCCGCTACGTCAGCCTTAAGGACCGCGGACTCGGATTCGGCTGATCGCATTCGGCGGGCCTGCCCGTTGTGGCTATAATTGAAGGCGCGCCCGGTGCGCCTCGGAGGATGCTATGAATCGCCTGCAGTGGAGCCTGGCCGTTGCGGCTGCCTACCACGCCGTCAGCGGCCTGGCGCTATTCGCCGTCCCCGGAATCGTCTTGCGCGCCATAAACATACCCCCGGCGCTGTACGAGTTCTCACTGCACGTGCTGCTGTTCCGCCTGGCCGGCGTGTTGAGCCTGGTCGTTGCGCTCGGAGCGTACCGGCTGGCGCGCGGCGACGGGCGAAACGCTGACTTGGCCGCCTTGCTGTTGCTGGCGAAGGCAGCGGCTGCCGTGACGTTCCTCTACTACGCGGCGCGCGGCGAGTCCGTCGCCTTCATGCTGCTCGCGGCCGTCGTCAACGAACTGATCTGGCTGCCCGTGTTCGGTTGGGCGCTCCGGCAGGCCCGCCGCCGGCCCGCATAAACCGAGATGCCCGTCTGGGTCCCATCGGGAGCGTGAGCATCCATGGCCGTTGAATCGACCGATCCGGACCCGCGGCCGCCCATCCGCGTGCAGATCGCCGGGCGCTTCGGCATCACCGTGCCGAACACCTTCCGCGCGCTGCGTCATCGCAACTACCGCCTGTACTGGTTCGGGCAGCTGATATCGCTGATCGGCACCTGGATGCAGAACGTCGCCCAGCCGTGGCTGGTGTACCGCCTGACCGGCTCGCCGCTGGCGCTCGGCCTCGTCTCCTTCAGCCAGACTGTGCCGATCCTCGCGCTGGCGCTGTTCGGCGGCGTCGTCGCGGACCGGGTCAACAAGCACCGGCTGATCATCGTCACGCAGACGGTGGCCATGACGCTGGCGGGCATCCTGGCCGTGCTGACGTTCACCGGGCTGGTGCAGGTCTGGCACGTGGCACTGATCGCGTTCTGCCTCGGCTGCTCCGACGCGTTCGACATGCCGGCGCGCCAGGTCTTCGTCGCCGAGACGGTCGGCAAGGAAGACCTGATGAACGCGATCGCGCTCAACTCGACGATGTTCAACCTGGCGCGCATCGTCGGCCCGGCGGTCGCCGGCGTGCTGGTGGCCACGCTGGGCGAATCGGGCGCGTTCGCGCTCAACTCGCTCTCGTACCTCGCGGTGATCGGGATGCTGTTGGCGATGCGGATCGCGCCGTTCCAACCGAAGCTGATGAAAGCCTCCATGTGGAGCAACCTCAAGGAAGGCCTGAGCTACATCCGGCAGGACCGGCAGGTCCTGGTGCTGCTGAGCCTGGTCACGGTGCCGGCGATCTTCGGCATGTCGTATTCGACGCTGATGCCGGTCTTCGCCGCCGAGGTGCTGCACATGGACGCCAGCGGGCAGGGGCTGATGCTCTCGGCGGCCGCGCTCGGCTCGCTGATCAGCGCGCTCACGCTGGCCTCGCTGCACAACTTCAAGCACAAAGGCTGGCTCGTCACCGGCGGCGGCTTCGTCTTTGCCAGCGGCCATATCCTGTTCTCCTTTTCGCGCAACCTGCTCACGTCGATGCTCGTCCTGCCGTTCGTCGGCGGCGCGCTGCTGATGCAGTCGTCGTCGATCCAGACGCTGCTGCAAACCAACGTGCCCGACCAATTGCGCGGGCGGGTCATGAGCGTATATATGATGACGTTCCGCGGCATGCAGCCGCTGGCCGGGCTATTTGCCGGCACGCTGGCGACCGTCTTTGCCGGCGCATACGGCGCATCCAACGGCGCGCCGTATGCGGTGCTGGTCGGCGGATCGGTCTGCCTGCTGTATTTTCTACTGGTACTGGCGCGCGCGCCGTTTGTGCGCGCGCTGGAATAGGGAGACCGCGCGGTCCGCGCGGATGCCGGGCGCGTGCAACGCGCCCCTACGGGCGCATACCGTCTTCGTGACGGGAGGGAGAATACTATGAAGTGGGCCTGGCGGCTGGGCCGGTTCGCCGGCATCGACGTGTATATGCACGCCACGTTTCTGCTCATCATCGGCTGGATCGCCCTGAGTTACTGGCTCGACGGTTCGAGCCTGGCGGCGGTCGCGTCGGGCGTCGGCTTTACGCTCTTGCTGTTCGCCTGCGTTGTGCTGCACGAGTACGGCCACGCGCTGACCGCGCGCCGCTACGGCATCAAGACGCGCGATATCACGCTGTACCCGATTGGCGGCGTGGCGCGACTGGAGCGCATGCCCGACGACCCGCGGCAGGAGTTGTGGGTGGCGCTGGCGGGCCCGGCGGTCAATCTCGTGATCGCCGCGCTGCTGTTCGGCTGGCTGGTGATCAGCGGCGAGTGGACGCCGCTCGAGCAGTTGAGTATGACCGGCGGGCCGTTCCTCGAGCGGCTGATGACGACCAATCTGTTTCTGGCGCTGTTCAATCTGCTGCCCGCCTTCCCGATGGACGGCGGCCGTGTGCTGCGCGCCCTGCTGGCGATGAAACTGGACTACGCACGCGCCACGCAATGGGCGGCGACGCTCGGTCAGGCCATCGCCTTCATACTCGGGTTCATCGGGCTGTTCAGCAACCCGTTCCTACTCTTCATCGCGCTGTTCGTCTGGATTGGCGCGGGGCAGGAGTCCGGCGCGACGCAGATGCGCACGGCGCTGGCGGGCATTCCGGTCGGCCGCGCCATGCTGACCGAGTTTCACCGGGTGAGCAGCGCCGGCACGCTCGCCGATGTGGTCGCGCTGATTCTCTCCGGCACGCAGCACGATTTCCCGGTCGAAGATGAGGGGCATGGCGTGGTCGGCGTGCTGGCGCGCGGCACGGTCTTCGCGGCGCTGGCGCGGCAGGGCCAGTCGGCGCGCGTGGCCGACGTGATGGCGCGCAATTTTGAGACAGCCGATTCGTACGACATGCTGGAGACGGTGCTGCCGCGCTTGCAGGCCAGCGACACGCCGTTGATCCCGATCATGCACGGCGGCCAGCTCGTCGGCCTGCTGACGCTGGAAAATGTCGGCGAGTTCCTGGCGATCCAGTCGGCGCTGCATGCGCCGGGCACGCTGCCCGCCGGGTAGGAGGCCCATGCCCCAGGAGTTCAACTCGCGCAAGCACCCGCAGCAACTGGTGCGGCAACTGATCACTGGCGGGGTGATCATCACGATCATCGCCGCGCTGACGTTCGCGGCATTCCGCATTGGCGGCGGCGCGCTGGCGACGGCGCTCGGTGTGTTCGGCCTGCTGGCGCTCGTCGTTGGCCTGCTCTGGCTGGTGATGAAGCTGCTCGAATGGCTGGGCGGCCCGGAGGATTGATGCCGGCCGACAACGCAACGGCACGCTACGCTGCGCTCGAGCGGGCGATTGCGGCGTGGGCGCTGGCCGATCCGGCCGTGCGCGCCGTGGTGGTGGTCGGTTCGCAGGCACGGCAGGCGAACGGCCCCGATGCCTGGTCCGATCTCGATCTGGTCGTATTCACAACTGATCTGGCGCGCTATACCGGCTCGTCCGACTGGCTGGCCGCCGTCGGCGAGCCGTGGCTGGCCGTGCCGGAGCGTACCGGCCGTGGAGACCCCGAGTGGCAGGCGCTATTTCCGGGCGGGCTGAAAGTTGATTTCGTGTTCACCGGCTGCGCCGGCGAACCGCAAACACTGGCCGAACTGCTGAGCGCGTCGCCGTATGCGTTCGTGGTCGCGCGCGGCGTGCGTCGCCTGTTCGACCGGCTCGACCCGCAGGGCGAGCAGCCGCTGCCGTCGTTCGCGCCGGAACAGCCGCAACCACCAACCGCCGACGAGTTCGCGCACCGCTGCGGCGAATTCCTGATGGCGTGGATGCGCGGCGTGCGCTTCACGCTGCGCAGCGACCTGTGGCGCGCGCGGGAGACCTGCGACGGCGCGCTGAAGCGACATCTGCTGACGATGCTGGAGTGGCACGCACTCGCCACCCGCGACCCCGCGACCGACGTATGGCACGACGGGCGCATGTTGTCCGAGTGGGCCGACCGGGCGGCGCTGGCCGACCTGCCGGCCACCTTCGCGCGCTACGATGCGGCCGACCTGATCCGCGCGATGGCCGCGACGCACCGTTTGTTCCACCGGCTGGCGCGCGAGACGGCCAGCCGGTGGAACGTCGCGTACCCCGACGCGGCCGACCGGGCGGTCGCCGCGTGGATCCGCGAAGCGATCGAATCTACGGCACTGTGACAGACGCGACCTTCACCAGCCGCGTGCCGATCTTGATCTTGACCTCGTACACCCCCGACAGCAGTTCCGAGCCATCGGTCTTGAAGTAACGCACCCAGTACGAGTCGGTGGGCGTCGTGTCCCAGGTGAACGACTGCTCATTCGTGTCGGGCTGCCCGTTGTAGAACCACTGCGTCGTGAATTTGGTGCCCTTCGGCACGGCGATGCCGTTGAAGAACGCATGCACCTGCGTCACACCCGAATCGAGCACGGCGTTGTCGGCCGGCAGCGGATCGACCGGCCCACCCTTGGCATCGCGGTTCTCGGCAAACACGATCGGCGTGAAGTTCGGCTGGCCGGACGGCGAGGCATCCACGCGGAACTTCGACGTCTGCTGCAGCTTATTGTCCACGTACAGGTTGAGCGTCCAGTCGCCAACCGATACGCCTTCCTTGTTGTAAAGGCTGACCCACCAGACGCCGCTATTGCCGCCCTGCCACGCCGTCTCTTTGACCAGGTCGGTCTGCGTCTTGCCGTTCAACTGCCACTCGCGGCGCCAGGTCTGGCCGTCCTGCATCTTGGAGTAATCCCAGACGGCATAGACGACCGTCGTGCCCTGCGGGAACGCGTCGAGGACGTCGATCGGCGTGTCGTCGTTCAGCACGCCGACGGCGAAGCGCGGCTTGCCAAAACCGGCCGCCCCACCGGCTGCTGGCGTGGCACCGCCAATGGTGGGCAGCCGGATCGGCGGGATCGTCAGGCTGATGCCCGGCGTCGAACGCCCGGTCGGCCCGGCCGCGGTCGGCGTCGTGCGCGGCGCGGCGGATGTAGCGGCAGGCGTAGCGGCTGGCGTGGTGATGCCGCGCACCGTGGGAATAGTGCGGATCGGCGCATCGGTCGGCGGGGTTGTCGGCAGCACGAAGGCAGTCGCGGTTGGCGTCGGCGTGTCGCTGAAGAGCGCCTGCAGTTCCTTGTTGGTCGATACGTACAACCAGCCCGCGGCGGCCACAAACAGGCACAGCACGACCAGGCAGCCGCAGCCGCCGGCGATCCACAGCCACGGCCCGCCCTTCTTCGGCGGCGGCGCCACCGGCACGGTTGAGGTAGGGTTAAGAGTCATAGAATCCTCCCGAACATGAATTGATGATATCTCACTCGCCGGAGAGCTGTTTGCGCTCTGCGGGCGTGAGCCGGTAATCGAGATACTTCAAATTGTCGCGCAGTTGGTCGGCGTTGCTGCAGCCGACGATCGGCGCGGTGACGGCCGGGTGCGCGGCCACCCATGCCAGCGCGAGGTGATGCGGCCCGCAGCCCTTGGCCTGCGCCATCGCCTGCAGGCGGTCGAGCGCGGCCCAGTTGGCCTCGGTGAAGCGCTTGGCAAACTGCGGGTTGCGCGCGCCGCGCGTGCCCTCCGGCAGCGGCTCGCCGCGCTTGTACTTGCCGGTCAGGAAGCCGCCGGCCGTCGGGCTGTACGGGATCACCGCGATGCCCTGTTCGTGGCACATCGGAAGCGTCTCGGCTTCGATCTCGCGATTGATCAGGCTGTAGTGCGGCTGCAGGCAGACGAACGGCTCGTGGCCGTGCCGGTCGCTGATCCAGAGCGCCTGCATGATCCGCCACGCCTCGAAGTTGGAGACCCCGATGTAGCGCACCTTGCCCTGCGCGATGAGGTCGTCGAGCGCGCGCAGCGTCTCTTCGAGCGGCGTGTGTGCGTCCGGCCAGTGCATCTGGTACAGGTCGATGGTGTCGATGCCGAGCCGGTGCAGGCTGGCCTCCGCGCCGTCCATGATGTGCCGGCGCGACAATCCCTCGTCGTTGGGCCCCGGGCCCATCGCGCCGCGCACCTTCGTGGCGATCACGAGGCTGCCGCGCCGCCCCTGAATCGCCTTGCCCAGATACTCTTCCGACCGCCCGCTGGCGTACATATCGGCGGTGTCGATGAAGTTGATGCCGGCATCGATGGCCGCGTCCACCATCGCCCGCGACGCCGCTTCGTCGGCGACGTTGCCAAACATGTTGGTGCCGAGGCACGCCTCGGAGACTTTCAGGCCGGTACGGCCCAGTTGCACATAGCGCATGCGTCAGACTCCCTGTTACAGTCTAAATACTGCTTCGTCTTGCATATTTCCTCATGCCGGTTGCGCATGGGCAGAAGTAGCCCCTCATCCCCTGGCCCCTTCTCCCCCGCGTGCGGGAGAGAAGGGGAAAAGTTATTGGGGATTGGCGCGGCGGCAAAGCCGCCGCGCCAATCCCCTCTAACTCGCTCCCCCTCCCAGCTTTGCTGGGAGGGGGCCGGGGGGAGGGCAGAGTTTGCTATCGTATCACAGATTATTGCAACAATCCCCTGGGGACACGCTCACTTCGAAACGGTCTAATTATGCCCGCCATCATAACACCGCGCAGGCGTCGCGTCAATGTGATTGACTGGATAGTACGGCTATGCTATATTCTGTACGCAATGGCCCGTAATGTGCAGTATTTTACCAACCACACAGGAGGAGCCGTATGAAGTTCCGTATATCCTGGCTGCTGCTGGCCGCCGCGCTGTTCGCGCTGGCCGCCTGCGGCACGACGGGGACGCCCGCGCCCACGAGCGCCCCGGCCGCCCAGGCCACCAAACCCGCGGCCGGCGCGACCGCGCCCGCCGCAGCCGCCACACCGACGGCCGTCGCCCCGAAAAAAGGCGGCAAGATCACTATGGCGGTCTGGCAGTCGCCCGTCACGCTGAACCCGCTGCTGGGCACGCAAACAGTCATGAACGAGGTCAACATCTTCGTGCTCGAAGGCATGACCAAAGTGCTCGCTGATGGCTCGCGCATCGCCAGCCTGGCCAAAGAAGTGCCGTCCGTTCAGAACGGCGGCGTCAGCGCCGACGGCAAGACCGTTACGTATAAACTCAAGGAAGGCTTGAAACTTTCCGACGGCACGTCGTTCACCTGCGAAGACGTCAAGTTCCATTGGCAGGCCACCATGACCAAGGACGTCGGCGTCAGCTCGACGACCGGGTATTCCGACATCGACACGGTCGAATGCCCCGACCCCCTGACTGCGGTCGTCAAATACAAGACCTTCTTCGCGCCCTACCTGACGCTGTTCAACGAGATCGTGCCCAGGGTCGCGGGCGACCCGAAGGACATGAAGAACTGGGCGTTCAACCGCAAGCCGGTCGGCACGGGCCCGTTCATGGTCAAGGAGTTCAAGGCCGACGATTTCATCACGCTCGATCGCAACCCGAACTACCGCGAGAAGGACAAGCCGTACCTCGACCAGCTCATCATCCGCATCGTCCCGTCGTCGGAAGTCGCGCTGCAGTTGCTGAAGTCGGGCGAAGTGGACATCATGTGGAACAACACCGAGGCCGAACTGCCGGAACTGGAGAAGCTGCCCGGCATCAAGGTGTCACAGCCGCTGCAGATCGGCGGCGAGCGCATCTTCCTCAACCTGGCGGAGAACAAAGACCCGTCCGATCCGAAGACCAAGCACCCGATCCTGTCGGACATCAAGGTGCGCCAGGCGCTGGAGTATGCGATCAACAAGCAGGTGATCATCGATAAATTGCTGTTCGGCAAGGCTAAGCCGGGCACCAGCGAATTGAATGCGGGTTACTGGGACTGCAAGGCGACACCGCGCGCCTTCGATGCGAACAAGGCCAAACAACTGCTCGACGAAGCCGGCTGGAAGCCGGGCGCCGATGGCATCCGCGTGAAGGACGGCCAGCGCCTGCGCTTGAAGTACAGCACGACCAGCGGCAACAAGCTGCGCGAGGATTCGCAGGTGCTGATCGTGGAGAACTGGAAGGCCGTCGGTATCGAAGCGTACATCGAGAATGCGCCGTCCGCGGTTGTGATCGGCACGTGGGACGCGGCCTCGCCGCGCCGTCGCGGCAATTTCGACCTGATCATGTACACGACCAATGCCGGCGAAGACCCGCACTCGCAGATGGTCAACCTGTTCGCCTCGTGGGTGATCCCAAGCGTGGACAACAAGGGCGGGTTGAACTATACGCGGTTCAACGATCCGGCGGTGGACGACCTGCTCAAGAAGGCCGCCGCCGAGCCGGACACCGTCAAGCGCAAGGACATGTACTGCCAGGTCGTCAAGGCCGGGCAGGACGCGACCAACATGATCTACCTGTATCAGCGGCTCGACATCGATTCGTACCGCGACCGCCTGCAGGGCTGGGTTGAGAACGCGTGGGACAACAACGGCTGGAACGCCGAAAACTGGTGGGTTTCGAAATAACAGACTGCTCGTGCTGATTCACGGTCCGGCCGCCCGCAGTGTGGGGCGGCCGGACCTTCACCGAATCCCCGGCGGCCGCACAGGTCCGCACCATGACAGCACAAAAACCGCGGCGATGACCAACTTCATCATCCGGCGCTTCATCCAGGCCGTGCCCCTGCTCGTGCTCATCAGCTTTGCCGTGTTCACGCTGATGAACCTGATTCCGGGCGGTCCAATGGCCGCGTACCAGAACAACCCCAACATCTCGCCCGAGGACCTCGCGCGCCTGCAGGCCGAGCTCGGGCTCGACGCGCCGCTGCCGGTGCGCTACCTGCGCTGGCTCGGCAGCGTGCTGTCGGGCGATCTCGGCATCTCAGAGATCACGCGCCGCCCGGCGATGACCGAGATCATCGAGAAACTGCCCAACACCCTTTATCTGCAACTGCCCGCGTTTCTACTGGCGCTGCTGCTTGCGATTCCGGCCGGCATCCTGGCCGCGATTCGCCAGTACTCGTGGTTCGATTACCTGACGACGACCATCGCGTTTGTCGGCCAGTCGATCCCTCTGTTCTGGCTTGGACTTATCCTCATTATCGTTTTCAATGTCATGCTCAGAAACCCGGATGGCGGGCCGCTGCTGCCGGGCGGCGGCATGTTCACCATCGGCGATCCGAACCCGACGCTCGAAGACCGGCTGCTGCACCTGGTCATGCCGATGGGCGTGCTGACGTTCTTCAGCCTCGGCTCGCACCTGCGTTACATGCGCGCCGGCATGCTCGACGTCATCAGCCAGGACTACATCCGCACGGCGCACGCCAAGGGCCTGCGCGAGCGGCTGGTGATCCTGCGGCACGCGATCAAGAACGCGATCCTGCCGCTGGTGACGATCATCGGCCTGGAGATTCCCGGCCTGTTCGCCGGCGCGATTATCACCGAAACGATCTTCTCCTGGCCGGGCATGGGCCGGCTGTTCTTCAATTCGATCGACCGCGGCGACTATGCCGTGATGATGGGCATCCTGATGCTGAGCGCGACGCTGATCGTGCTCTTCGGGCTTATCACCGACATCGTGTACGGGTTCCTCGACCCGCGTATCCGCTTCGACTAAGGGAGGTCGCCGGAACATGGCCCAGGCCCAACCGATGAACCCGCCGAGCGCGGCGGCCTTTGCCGAAGTCTCGCGCGGCCAGCGCACCCTGCGCGAGATCGTCTGGCGCCGCTTCACCAGGCACCGCACCGGCGTCGCCGGCGCGGTCACGATCGTGCTGATCGTCGCCTGCTGCATCCTCATACCGTTCGTCCTGCAGTACGATCCAAAGACCAACGTCGATATCATGCGCGAGCCGCCCTCGGCGGCGCACCTGTTCGGCACCGACGAGCTGGGCCGCGACCTGCTGATGCGTATCTGGGTCGGCGGACAGGTGTCGCTGCGCATCGGTTTCGCGACGATGCTGATCGCCATCCTGATCGGCACGGTCGTCGGCGCGCTGTCCGGCTTCTATGGCGGCTGGGTCGACATCTTCCTGATGCGCTTCACCGATTTCATGCTCTCCATCCCGCAGTTGTTCCTGCTGCTGATCTTCGCGCAGTTGCTGCGCGGCCTGAACAGTCCCGAGCTCAGTGGCAGCGAGATCCCGATCGTCATCATCATCGGCGTGCTGTCGTGGATGGGCGTGGCGCGCGTGGTGCGCGGCCAGTTCCTCGCGCTGAAGCGCAAGGAGTTCGTCGAGGCCGCCATCATGTCCGGCTCGCACAACCCGCGCATCATCTTCCGGCACATCCTGCCGAACGCCGCCAGCCCGATCATCGTGGCCGCCACGCTGCGCATCGGCCAGGCGATCATCACCGAGTCCACCTTGTCGTTTCTCGGCTTCGGCGTCCAGCCGCCCGCCGCAACGTGGGGCAACATGCTCAAGAACGCACAGGGGCAGATGACCTACGCGCCGTGGACCGCCGTCTTCCCCGGCCTGTTCATCCTGTTGACCGTGCTGTCGATCAACTACGTCGGCGACGGCCTGCGCGACGCGCTCGACCCGCGCCACGTGGATTAAGGTCGGCTGAACCTGCCGCATGGTGAGCTTGTCGAACCATGCGGGCGCATGTGTCATGCTGAACGCGAAGGCAAGACCCGCAGAATACGGTCCATCGCGCGCGTGAAGCATCTCAACCTGTGATCGACTGCGGCACAGCAGATCACAGGTCTTAGGTCCTTCGTGCGCGTGCTCCTATGAAAGGGTTTGATGCTGCCTCCGCGCTCAGGATGACAGTGCTTGGCTCGGGCCAAACTGTGATCTGCTGTGACATGGTCGGGTTGAAACGGTATTAGCAACTCAATTGAGGAGGCTTGTGTGAAAATAACCCGTGCTGAACTAATCAACGCAGGCTATCAGATTGGCGATGAGATTCAAACCGGCGGAGGCCGAACAACGTTTAAGATCACTGATATTGAAGTTGACTACGTTGCAATCCAGCCAACGGTTGGCAAAACACCGCGCCGTCTCGACTATGACAAACTGAGCGTTGCCGTCGCGCGTTTTCACGAGATCGACGCAAAGCAAATTGACAATAGCCTCGGTAGAATGCTAATCTCTGCGGGCTTAAAGGATCCTACAAACGAGACATATTTGTACGGCTTTGCAAGAAACTATCTGGCACGCAAGAAAGCCTCCAAGCGGGCCTCCGGCAGGGCATAGGGGCACTAATCTCACCAGATGTCACATCAAGTTACCGAAAACTTGTGGACTACCGTTTAGTGACTTCGATCGGAGATTTCATGAACTGGACTGAACTCGACCGCTACCTGATCGGCGAAGCTTGGACCTCTGCCGACGCCTACCCCAACCTGGAAGCGCTGTGCGACATCGGCTCGCGCTTCGCCGGATCGCCCGGCGGCCGCGCCGCCCGCGACTTCATCCTCGACCGCTTCAAGGCGTACGGCCTGGCGAACGCGCGCACCGAGCCGTTCGACTTCCTTGTCTGGACGCGCGGCGAGTGCAGCCTGAAGATCAGCGCTCCGGTCGAGCGTGTCATGCGCTCGGCGATCTCGCTCGTCTACTCGCCCAACGCCGCTCACCTGCGCGGTGAGGTCGTGGACTGCGGCATTGGCTCGGAAGCGGACTTCGCGCGCGGCACCGGCGTTGCGCATTGGGACGACGCGGTCGCCCGGCAGTTGCTGGCCGGCAAGATCGCCATGGTCACCACGGCCAACCCGGAACAGGGGCGCATCATCCACCGCCGCGAGAAGTACGGGCGCGCCGTCTCGGCGGGCGCCATCGGGTTCATCTACGTCAATCACACGCCCGGCATGCTGGCCGAAACCGGCTCGCTGCGCCCCGGGCGGCTGGCGGAGATCGCGGCCGTCGGCCTGTCGTACGAGGATGGCTGGGAGATCGCGCGCCAGTGCAAGCGCGGGCGCGTCGAAGCCGAGTTGCACATCCAGAACCGCGCCGAGCCGGGGCAGGGCTACCATGTTGTCGGCGAAATCATCGGGCAGAGCGACGAAACCGTCGTCGCGGGCGCGCACTATGACGGCCACGACATCTCGCAGGGCGCGATAGATGACGGCACCGGCGCGGTCGTTGTGCTGGAACTGGCGCGCATCCTCGGCAGCCTATCCGGCCGCCTGCGCCGCACGGTGCGGCTGATCGCGTTCGATGCCGAGGAACTGGGCGTCCTCGGCTCCACCCTCTACGTCGACGCGCAAGCACGCGCGAATGCGCTTGGCCGCGTGGCGCTGATGCTGAACCTCGACGGCGCGTCGGGGCCGGTTTCGTCGCACGGCTTCCTGACGCATGGCTTCGCCGACACGGATGCCGTGCTGCGCCAACTCGCCCAGTCGTTCGGCTACCGGCTGGCGCTGCGCGACCGGGTCGTGACCGCCACCGATTCGTTCCCGTTCTTCATGCAGGGCATCCCGGCGCTGCACTTCACCGCGCGCACGGAGAACCCCGCGCTGGGTCGCGGCTTCGGCCACACGGCCGCCGACACGCTCGACAAGGTTTCCGAAGTGGACATCAAGGCCGCCGTGATGACCGTCTCGCGCATGCTGGCGCGGCTGGCCGACCACGCGGGACTGCTGGGCGCGCGCAAGAGCCGCGACGAGATCAAGCAGGTGCTGATCGACCAGGACCTGGAGCGCCCGCTGCGCGCGCAGGACAAATGGCCATTCTAAGAAATCCCAACTCCCAACTTCCAAATCCCAAACACAAGTCCCCGCGCGACGTTCAGTTGAAGCGGTAAGCAGCACCGGGGGCTGCGAGAGTAAAGCGAGAAGGAGAGCTATGACGGAGTTTGCCGAAGCGTTTGCGCTGGTGGAGGCACGGCAGGCGCAGACCATCGAGCGGCTGCGCCGCATCGTCGGCGTCAACACGGTCGTGCCGCCGGGGCTGAACTACGACACGCTGGTGGACTACCTGGAGCCGCAGTTCCGCGCCGCCGGCTTCGCGACCGAGCGGGTCGTCGTGCCGCCCGAGATGGTCGCGCAGATCCCGCTGCCGCTCGAGGGGCCGCGCATCAACCTCGTCGCTACGCGCGCGAGCGGCCAGCCCGAAGCGGTGACGATCTACGCGCACATGGACGTCGTGCCGATCGAAGAGGGCTGGCAGCACGACCCGTTCGGCGGCGAACTGGACAACGGGCGCATCTACGGACGCGGTACGGCCGACATGAAAGGCACCATCGCCTCGCTGTTGACTGCGCTCGACATCATCCGCGAACTCAAGCTGCCGCTGCGCTATGACGTGCACATCATCATCTGCACCGACGAGGAGATCGGCGTCTACCCGGGCGCGAAATACCTCGCCGAGCAGGGTTACGTCAAAGGCCACATCCTGTGCATGGAAGGCGCGCAGGACCCGATCGAGCGGCTCTGCTCGGCGGGCGACGTGGACTTCACCATCACGACCATCGGCAAGTCGTGCCACAGCGGCAGCAACTTCCTCGGCGTCAACGCCATCGAGGAGATGGCGCCGATCATGAACGAACTGCTGGCGCTCAAGCGCGTGGTCGAGAAACGCGAGTCGGAGAGCATCGCGTGGCCGAACCCCAAGGCGCCGTCGAAGTTCGTCACGCCGATGTTCAACCTCGACATCATCCACGCGGGCGTCAAGAGCAACATCGTGCCGTCGTCGTGCGCGCTGCTCGTCAACCGCCGGTACATCCCGGAGGAGCGCTACGAGGACGTCGTCGCGGAACTGCTGGCAGCGGTGGAGCGCGGGCGGCAGCAGAGCAAGGCGCTCGACGTGAAGGTCGAGTATGTGCGCGCCTATCCGGCCGTGCGCTACGACGAGACCTCGTCCTATCGCAAGCGCATGCGCGAGGCGTTCAAGCAGGCGCAGGGCTACACCGACGACCAGTTCAAATTCGCCGGCGGCAGCGGCAGCACCGACATGGCCGACATTGCGGAAATCTGCCACACCGACCAGTTCGTCAACGCCGGCATGGGCCGCCAGGGTGAAAGCAACGCCCACGGCGCCGACGAGAACATCCGTTTGGCCGACCTGCTGGCGCACACCAAGGAACTGATCTATTACCTGTGCGCGTAAGCTGACACACCGTTTGTCATGCATGTCCTGTGCAGCGGGGCTTACGCCCCGCTCCGCGCCTACGGCGCGGGCACAGGATGAAGCGCGAACGCCGGGCATTCGGCTTGCAGCACGCTTCGCGCGCGAAGCATCTATTGCGCGGCATTTCAGATGTTTCGTGCGCGAGGCGGGTTTGTCGGGCCGAGGCCGTGCCTTCGCACTCAACATGACAATTTGCGACCGTGTCCTGTGATCGGAGCCCATATTATGAACTTCCAGTACCGCAACGGTGAACTGCATTGCGAGGGCGTGCCCCTGTCGGCGATCGCCCGCGAGGCCGGCACGCCGACCTACGTCTACTCGCTCGACGAGATCGAGCGCCGCGCCCGCGCCTACCTGAACGCCTTCCCTGGCGCGCTGATCGCGTACGCCTACAAGGCCAACGCCAACCTGGCGATCCTGCGCCACCTCGTCGCGCTCGGCGTCGGCGCCGACGTGGTCAGCGGCGGCGAATTATGGCGCGCGCTGAAGGGGGGCACACCGCCGCAGAAAATCGTCTTCAATGGCAACGGCAAGACACCCGCCGAGATCGGCTACGCGCTCGACAGCGGCGTGCTGTGCATTAACGTCGACAGCGCCGAGGAGCTGGAGCTGGTCTCCGATCTGGCGCGCGCGCGCGGCATCGTCGCGCCGGTCGCCTTTCGCGTCAACCCGGATATCGACGCGCAGACGCACCACCACATCACGACCGGATTGAAAGAGTCCAAGTTCGGCGTGCCGATCGGCGAGGCGGGCGCACTGTACGAGTCGGCGCGCCGGTTGGAGACGGTGTGTATTGTCGGCATTCACTGCCATATCGGCTCGCAGATTACGCGGCCGGGGCCGATGCTCGAGGCCGCGCAGTCGATCAAGCGGTTCGCGCTCGATCTGCAGCGCGACGGCATCGCGCTCCCGCTGATCAACCTCGGCGGCGGGTTGGGCATCCCCTACCACGACGAGAACCCGATGGCGCCGCAGGAATGGGCGACGGCCGTGCGCGAGGCGTTTGGCACGGAGACGGCACTGCAGGGCTCACGACTGGTGCTGGAGCCGGGTCGCAGTATGGTAGGCCCCGCGGGCGCACTGCTGGCGACGACCGTCCACGTGAAACGCACCAGCGCCAAGACGTTTGTCGTCGTGGATGCCGGTATGAACGACCTGCTGCGCCCGGCGCTGTACGGGGCGTGGCACGAGGTGCGTGCCGCGCGCGACGGCCTGCCCGCGCTGACCGCCGACGTGGTCGGGCCGATCTGTGAGTCGTCCGACGTGCTGGCCAAAGACCGCGAGCTGCCGGCCATCCGGCGCGGTGACCTGATCGCGGTCATGGATGCAGGCGCATACGGCTTCGCGATGGCGTCGCGCTACAACCAGCAGCCGCTGCCGGCCGAAGTCGTGGTGCAGGGCGAGCGCTGGCAGGTGTCCACCCGGCGCGAGACGTACGAGCAGATGGCCGAGCGCGAATCGTCGTAGGGGCGAAGCATCGGCGGGGCGGTTCAAAGCAATCGCGCATCCCCGCGCCGATGCTTCGCCCCTACGCAAACAAAAAGGCGGCTCACCCGCAAGGGTGAGCCGCCTTCTGGTTTCTTGCGAACGCCCGGCGCGGGTTAGCGCGTCCGGCGGAAAACGATCAGATACGAGTAGTGGAAGAGCGAGTTGCCGTTCGGGTTGTCCGTCCGGTCGCAATACTCGTTGGTCGGGATGTCCACCGTCAGCGGCTCGGTCCGTTCGCTTGTGCCATCCAGCACGCGGATCTGGTAGCTGCCATGGTACATCGGGTAGTTCACGTACCCTGGGGTGGTCTGCTGGTTGATGCCGAGGAAGGCGATGTTCTCGTTCTTCTGCCCCGTCGTGTCTTTGAACGTGCCCGACGGCCAGGTGATCTCCACCTGCTTATTCGGCATGCCGTTGCCCTGCGCATCCAGCACGATGATATGCAGGTGATGATTGCCGCCGTTCTCGCATGCCGTCAAGCGGCGCACCAACTGAATTTTATAGTCCACCGCGGGCGCAGCAGGCGCCCCAGCGGCCACCGGTCCCGAAGGCGCCGGCGTGTCCGTCGGCACGATGCGGATCACGGGCCGCGCGGTCGCGGTCGGCGGGACCGGCGTCGGCGCATCGGTCGGGCGCGCGGTTGCGGTTGCGGTGGACTGCGGGGTCGGTGTCTTGGTCGGCAGCGGCGTCGCCGTGAACGTCGCGGCGGCCTGGGCGACCTCGATCGGCAGCGGCATGCCGCTGTCGCCTGAGACGTTGATCGCGATGCCCGCGATCGCCGCCGTGGGCGCGTTGTTATTGCCGGCCATCGCCAGCGCGGAGATCGCCGTAATCGGCGCGGCGATGCCACACAGCCAGACGAACACCATGGTCATCGCGACCAGGCGGAACTTGAAACCGATCGGGCGTTCCAGCATCCAGTTGACGCTGCTGTACAGCGCCACGCTGACCGGGTCGGCGCTGCGCACGGCAACCGCGCTGCGGTTCTGCGGGCGCGCGGCCACGGCGCGCGGCGGGATTGCGCCCGACGGCTTGCGCACCACCGACGGCGCCGGGCGGGCCGCCACCGGGCGCGCTTGCGGCTGGCCGGGCCGGGTCGGAACCGCCGGTTTCACAGACAGCGGCGCGGCTTTCAACGTCGACGGGCGATTGCCGGGTTTGGCCGACGGCCGCTGAACGGGCGGCACCGACGACGGCCGGGCCGTCAGAGGCCGCTGGCCCATGGCGGTCGTGGCCGGGATGCGCGCGTTGCCGGACGGCGGCTTGATCTGCCGGATCGCAGCCGGTGCGCGCGAATCGGCGCGCGACAGCCGTTCGCCAAGCACCTTGCTCAGCGTCAGCGCCAATTGCGGGTGCTTGATCGCCAGCCGGTCGAAGTCAGACTTGTACAGCGCCCAGAGTTGGGTGTCGGGGTTGATCGCGCGCGCGGTCGACTTGCGCGGGCTGTCGGTCAGCAGAGCGATCTCTCCAAAGAAACCGCCGGCACCGACACGCTCGAAAGCCATCTGATGCGAGTCGCCCACGCGCGTTGCCACCTGCACCTCGCCGGTTTCGACGAAGTACATCGCGTCACCGCGCTCGCCTTCGTTGAAAGCGGCCTCGCCGCGCCCCAGTTTGACCGCGTGCAGCGAATCGGCGATATCGCGCAGTTCCGCGTCGCTCAGGCCGGCGAAGAGCGAAATGCCGCGCAGGTGCGAATCGAGGAACAACCGGTCGGAGACTTCCAGGTACGCCGTGACCGCCTTGCCGAGCGATGTGCCCAGCGAAGGATGCCGCGACACCAGCGCCTCGAAGTCGGATTTGTAGAGGATCCAGAGATTGGTATCGACGTCGGCCACCGCGCAGTCGGGCCGGTTGCGGCCGGTCAGCAGGCTGTTGTGGCCGTACTGCTCGCCCGCGCGCAGCATGCGCGACACGCCGTCGGCGTTGGTCAGCTTGAGCAGGCCGCTTTCGATGACCAGCATCGCGTCGCCCGCGTCGCCGATGTTGAACACGCGTTCGCCTGCCGGGTAGTGGCGCAGCACAAGCACGCCGGCGACGGCGTCGAGCGATGCCGTCGGCAGGTCGGCAAACAGCGGCAACTTGGACAGCAAGTGCTGCGCCGTCTGGCGGTCTTCGGCGCCGAGCGAGCCGGATATGCGGCTGCTGATCGCCACCCGGATGCCGGGATAGCGGGCGACGACCGCGGCAAAGTCCTCGCGGCGCAGGACCCAGAGGGTCGCTTCGCTCGAAGCGCGCGCCACGCCATCGTATGGCTTGCCGGTCAGCAGGGACATTTCGCCCAGCAGGTCGCCCGGGCCCATTTGGCGGTACGGATCGCCGGTTTCCTCAGCGGCCGAGGTCAACATGACCTCGCCTTCCTCAATAATGAACATCGCATCGCCATGCGCGCCCGCCCGGAAGATCAGGCCGCCGCGGCGTACTTCCATGGGCGACAAGCGCTCGGCAATGGCGGCCAACTGGTCCGGCTCCAGGTCGGCCAGCAGCGGCATGGCGCGCAAACGGCGGTTGACCAGGTAGCGGTCCACCTGTTTGATGCGCGCGCCAATCGCAGAGCTTAGTTTGAGGCCAATACGGGGATGTTCGTCAAGAATCCTGGAGAGGTCGGTCTGGGAAAGCGCCCAGAGCAGCACATCGCTGTTAGTTTGGGCGGTGGTCGAGGCGGGCTGGTCGAGCAAGAGGTCCATGTCGCCGACCAGGCTGCCCGCACCCAGATTGTTAATAAGGGTACGCCCGCCTTCGATCGACGTCACCTGTTTGACCCATCCCGATTGTACCAGATACAGTCGGCGGGTGGGTTGCCCCTGCGCCAGGAGCGTTTCGCCTTTAGCGAACGCCATCTCTTTCATCGCATCGGCCACAACCTGCCGTTCTTCGGCCGTCAGCGACGAAAAGAGCGGGGCGTTCTGTATGAAGGTTTCTTTCATGTATGGCGTTTGTCCTCACGCGTAAGGTTCGCGGTAATTGTCAGCGAAATCCCCCAAACCTGCAAATCCGGGGCAGCCAAGAACCAGACACTTTATTCAACCAGCGTTGCTTCGAGGCCTCGCTGAGCAGGAAGCGATCGAACGGGCGTTCAGTCGACGCGGCGGAAAACCAGACGCCATGCACGGAAATGTGGTTTGCCGTCATTTGGGCAATCAGGCTGGAGTTGGTCGGTGTCGAGACCGGACGCCGCCGGACTGATGCCGTCGGCGACTTGCACGCTATACGAACGCCCCGGCTGCATATCGAAGTCGGCGTAGCCGGGGTCGGTGCCTTTGAGTCCGGTGAAGAATACGTCCTGGCCATCGGCCCACTGCACCCGCAGGCGCGTGCCCGCCAGTCCTTTCCCGCCCGAATCCTGAACATAGACAAGGATGCGGCCGCGCGGGGCGTTCTTGTCCTGATCGCAGGCCACGCGCGTCTGCTCGAACAAGCGGTAGATCGTGCGGGATGGAGTGACGCTGGGCGTCGGGCGCGGCGTGATGGCTGTGCCAATCGTTGGGCTGGGTGAGAGCGCCGGAAACGGGCTGGCGACCGGGCGCGAAGTGGTGGTCACCACCGGGGTGGCGCCATAAACGCGCAGGTTGACCGAGTCGGCGCCGAGCGCCAACGCCAGCTTCGCCAGGCTACGGCGCTGCGACTCCGGCTTCAACTGGTTGATATACTGCTCGGCCAGCGGCGCTATGATATCGCGCGGCTCGCCGCCGAGTACGGCGATACGGCGGCTGGCCAGGTCCAGATCGCCATCGGTAGCGTAGGTCATCGCCGCCAGCACCGCCCACTGCTCCCGGATCTCGGGCTTGAGGCCCGGCGGATCGAGCGCGACCGGCCCGAGCGGCAACGCCCAGGCCAACAGTAGCCCGGCAAGCAGTCCGGCGACCAGGCCGGCCAGGAAGTAGCGGTCAAACTGGCTCATAGTGAAGTCACGATGTTTGCAGCGCTACGATCACCACTGGCGCTGGAATATGACGCTGTAGGAGTAATGCCCGGCGCACAACAGGTTATTGGCCTTGCGGTAGGCGCACTCCGTGTTGTCGCGGCAGTACCCGCCCGCAATAAGATCGGCGTTGGGAATATTCGTGTCACGCATCGTCAGGTCGCGCGTCTGCTCGCTGGTGAACTTCGCGCCGGTCGTGTCGCCCATCACAAAGAGCATGTCGCCATCGTGAGTCGGCGTCACCTCTTCGGTCATGCCCGGCCCCTTGACGCCGGTCGGTGGTATCTGGGCGTTGCCGGCATAGACGCGCCGCACGAGGATGTTCGGCAGCGGCACATTGTTGATATCGATGACCTTGATCAGGTAGATGTGCAGGAAGCCGCACGAGACGATCGAGCCGTTGGAGGTAGTCCCGCCATTCTCCTTGACCCCCAGCAACCGCTGCTCAATGACCTTGAAGTCCACCGCCGGCTTGGGCGTGTCGGTCGGCAGCGGCGTGGCCGTCGGCGGCCGGCGCGTGGCGGTGGCTGTGGGCGGCGGCGTGCTGGTCGGCGTAGGCGTGGCGGTCGCCGTCGCCGTGGCCGGAACGGATGTGCTGGTCGGCACTGTGGTGGCCGTTTCAGACGGGGTGGCCGGAATCGCCGTAAACGTCGGCGCCGCCGTCGGCGGCTCGGCCGTCGGCGTTGCCAGGCGTGCGATCACCGTGGGCGATGCGGGCGCGCAGGCCAGCAACAACCCGGCAAGCAAACCAGCCGCAAGTCCCGCCAGCAGGCAACGATAACGCGGGCTCATAGCGAACTTGGCGCCGTGCCGTCTATCACTGGCGCTGGAAGACGACCTTGTACGAATAGTGCTTGCGGCACAAGCCGTTTTCCGCCTTGCGCTGGTTGCAGTCGGCATCGCTCGTACAGTATCCGCCCGCGATCAGATCCGCATTGGGAATGCCCTGGTCGATGGTGCTCATCTCGCGTGTCCACTCGCTGGAGTATTCCCGGCCCGCTGTGTCGCGCACCACACGAAAAGCGTTGCCGCTGCCAGCTTCGTCTTCGGTTTTGCCAGGCCCTTTGGCGCCACTGGGTGGAACAACGACCTGATCGAGGTAACGCCTCAAGACGTAAACGCCATCGAGCGGCGCGCCGTTCTTGTCCAGGATGGTGATGAAGAAGTTGTGGTCGCCGGCACAACCCTTGTTTTCGGCCATCGTTAGCATTCGGGCTTCAACGACCTTGAAATCCACCGACGGCTTGGGCGTCTCGGTCGGCGCGGCCGGCGGCGCGGTGGCGGTTGGCGGCCGGCGCGTGGCGGTAGCCGTGGGCGGCACAGGCTGTGGTGTATTGGTCGCTGCAAGCGTGCTCGTGGCGCTGGCGGTCGCCGTGGCCGGAGCGGGCGTGCTGGTCGGCGCCGCTGTCGCGGTCGCCGTCGGCGATGGCGTGGCCGGGGTCGGCGTGAACGTCGGCACCGGCGTCGGCGGCTCGACCGACGGCGTGGCCTGCCTCGCCGCCACGGTCGGCGCGGCGGGCGCGCAGGCCGGCAGCATGAGCGCGGCGGCGAGTAACAGCGCCAGCGCGACGATACACTTCCGGTCGCTATACGGCATCATCAAGGCAAACACCCGGTACTATCGAAGATGGCTCCGATTCGCTGTACGGATCGAAGCAACGGTCGGCTCTTATTATCGTGCAAAAAGCCTGCGGGTCAAGATGGGTAAGGCGGTGATAACCCATATTGTTGCGTACCAGGCGCGTCGAGACCTCGCAGGTTTTCAAAACCTGCGAGGTCCGGCCGTTGTGGGAAATCACCCGGGATAAAGCCCGCGCTGCGGGGCCCAGACCAGCGTCTCGCGAGCGGCCCGGCTGCTGCAGCGCCAGGCGGGCGGCGTTGGCCGAGACGGGTCGCGGCGCGGGTGCGGTGCGTCGGTCGCCTCGGCCAGTCGGTCGAGGTAGTCGCCGTAACGTAGCGGATCGGCGCAGATGTTGAAGACGCCCGTGGCGGGCGCGCGCTGCAGCGCCGCGACAAACGCGGCCGCTGCGTCGTTGACGTGCACCAGTGATACCCAGTTCATGCCGCTGCCGGGCACAGACAGCGAGCCAGCGCGCAGGCGGCTGATGACATCGTCCTGGGCGGTATCCGGGCCGACGAAATTGCCGCAGCGCAGGATGCACCAGCGCATCGCACCCGGCGCGATGGCGCGCACCTGCGCTTCCATCTGCACGACCGGCGTGCCCACGCCGGCCCCGGCCAGCGGCGCGCTTTCGCTAATCCACTCGTCGCCGCAATCGGGGTAGGCCATCGTGATGCTCTGCTGGACATAGAGGGGTACGCGGGCCGCCAGCGCCCCCGCGATCAGCACGCGCACGCCATCCGTGCGCAGCCGGGTGTTGGCGTCCCATGCGCCGAGTGCTGTCCCATCGCGCGGTATCGCGGTCGCAATGTGCGCGACGGCATCGCAGCCCGCCAGCAGTTCCGGCAGGCGCACCGCCGCATCTGGCGCCAGCAGGTCAAACGCCGCGACCTCGACCGGCGGCGGGAGCAACGCGCGCGCCTTGTCGACGGAGCGCGCCAGCGCCCGCACGCGATGCCCGATGGACAGCAATTGGGGCGCCAGCGCGCGACCCAGCACTCCGGTCGGTCCAACCAATGCAATCAACATGCGCTTCCTCACTTTGTCCGATAGTGACGCGCCGTCATCACGCGGACGTGGACGTACCGCCATCGGCTGTTCGCCCCTGTACGGGCGCGGCGCGCGAACACCGGTGAAAGACCAGGGCGATTCAATTGTCGTAGGGCACGAACATAATCCGACGAAGCGGGCGCTGAGCTTGCCGTACCGCCCACCCCCGCTAACGGCGCGGGGCGAGTCGCAGACGGGGTCGAAGCGCGTGCATTGCTGTGCCCTTCGACGGCGCCGTGTGCCGCTCAGGGCACGAGCTCTCACCTTGTCAAGCGGCTTTTGAGTCGCCCTGGGTGAAAGACCCTGACGGGCGCCATAGTACCACAGCAATTCTCATTTTGGAGTCGGCTGCCAATATGCCCCCCTCATCCCCTGCCCCTTCTCCCCCGCGCGCGCGGGGGAGAAGGGGAAAAGCTAACGGGGAGGTGCGCGGCGGCGCAGCCGCCGCGCACCTCCCCTAAGAATCTCGCCCCCTCCCAACGAAGTTGGGAGGGGGTCGGGGGGAGGGCATAGACGGGCCAACATCCGACTGCCTGTCGAAGGAGCCTTCCTATGAGCGTTTCACGCACCGATCGCATGGTCAGCCGCTTGCGCGACCTGCAAATCAGCACACCTGATATCGAAGCATCGGCCATCGTCAGCGTGGATGGCCTGATCATCGCCTCCTCGCTGCCGGCCGGCGTCGAGGAGGATCGCGTCTCGGCGATGTCGGCCGCGATGCTCTCGCTGGGCGAGCGCATCGCCGGCGAGCTTGGTCGCGGCATCCTCGACCAGGTCTACATTCGCGGCGAGCATGGCTACGTCTTTCTCTCGGCGGTCGGCGAAGAAGCGGTGCTGACCGTGCTGGCGCGCAAAGAGGCGAAGCTCGGCCTTGTGTTCCTCGATATGAAGCGCGCGGCCGAGGATCTCGCGCGCCTTGTCTAGCCGGCACAAGGATATGATAGCATGACCGATCAACCGAAGGTATCCAACGCGGCCCTGCGGACGCTCTTCATGGCGATCGAAGACGTCATGGGCGAAAAAGGCATCAAGGCCGTGCTGAACTTTGGCGGTCTCAAGCGCTTCATCGGCAACTACCCGCCCAACAACCTCGAAAAAGAGGTCAGCTTCCTCGACTACGGCGAGGCGCAACAGGCGGTGGAGGATTTCTACGGGCCGCGCGGCGCGCGCGCGTTCATGCTGCGCATCGGGCGCGCCACGTTCCGCTACGCACTGCAGGAGCAACCGGCCATCCTCGGCCTGGCCGGGCTGGCGCTGAAGCTGCTGCCGGCCGACACGCGTATGAAGCTGATCCTGAACCGGATCGCGCACGGCGCCAAAGACACGCTCAACATGCCGGCGCATGTCGAGGAGACGCCGGAGCAGTTTATCTACGTCACCCAGGACTGCCCGTGCCGCTTTCGCAAGCGCGAGCTCAAGACGCCGTGCTGCTACGTTACCGTCGGCGCGCTGACCGAGGCGATGCGCTATGCGACCAACGCCGAGCATGGGGTGACAGAGTTCAACTGCATCAACGTCGGCGACGACGCGTGCCGCTACCGCATCGAGAAGAAGGCAACTGAGAAGTTATAAGCGCACGTTGTTCAGAATGCAAAAGGCCGCCCATGTGGGGCGGCCTTTTTTTATGCCGGCGAACGCTAGACGGCCTTGCCGCCGCGCTTGTTCGCTTCGACGTAGTCGTTCAACGGATCACGGAAGCGGGTGCGCTCCTGCTTGCGATTCAGCCAGAGCGACTGCAACTCGGTCTTGATCTCGCCAAGCCGACGACGTTCCCCGGTGGTCAATTCCCGCGACGATGCAATCAAGTAAAGCTTGTGCTGCTCCTCCGACAAGACCTGGATACGGTCTACCACACCTTCATATTTCATCGTAGTCCCTCCTGTGTAAGAGTCTGCCTGCACTGCAGATAGTCTCTCTTCCCTCCACCTTTAAAACTATATTATACCAGTCAAGATGAGTATATGGTTAAGAAGCGATTAACTATGTCATTGATTTCTATTAGACTTATGTAATAAGTCTGTAAACCGGACGGATGAGCATACATAATGCGTTGCATTGATAGTGGGAATCTGCACAAACAAGTTATTGCCATGAACTTCGCGGTGGATGCGCACTTGGCAACCGTTCAGGTTGTACCTAGCCCGTGTTGCCCTCACGGGCGGTTCACGAACCGCGACGGCGTCGTGTGCGCACAAGCCAGAGCGCGCTCATTTTACCTGAAACCGAACTTAACGTCCTGTGCGGTGACACGTCACACAGCGGTCGTTGGCGTAGCTGAGGTGATCGGCCGGGAACGGTTTCACGCTGGTCTTGGGCCCGTGGCAGAGTTGGCAGTCCGGCACGCTCTCCACCCCGTGCGAAACAGGCCTGGCAACGCGCCGCGCCGCCGCCGGCCCGGCGGTCGCATTCGCCGTGTCGAGCTGCGCCGTCGCATCCAGCCCGGCGAACTGCCACGCCACACCGTGGCACGCGCCGTTGGCGCAGAACGAGGAGTTGTCCTTGCCGCCCGCGTTGCGCGTGTCGTGACACTGCTGGCAGGTGGCGTCGGTCGTCTTGCCGTGCATCGACAGCCATTTGCCGTCGCGGTGCGAGGCCGGCGCACCCGCCACCGGCCCCGTGCTGATGGTCGTCGGGCGGCCGGGCGCCCCGACCTGTGGCACCGTGTGGCACAGGCTGCACTTCAGCGGGATCGATTGCGCCTTGTCGGGCGTCGTGTGGTTCCCATCGTGGCAACGGAAACAACCCGGTGATTCAAGATGCCCCATGTTGCTCGGATGCGCCGTCCAGTCGGTTGAAAACTCCGGGAATACGGCTTTGACGTACTCCTGTCGGATCGCCGACAGCGCCGTCTGAATCACCGCGCGGTTCTTGTCGTAATAGTCGCCGAACTGCTTGCGATAATACAGCTCCACCAGCGCCAGCGCCCGGTCGGCCTCGTCCTGCGACGTGTACCCGCCTTTCAGGAACTCGACCCCTTTCTTGCGGATGAACGGGATATTGGGGTTGATGCGCCCCTGCGCCAGCGCCTGATCCATCAACGCGGTCGGCTCGCGGAAGTCATGCGCCAGGCGGTTGTGGCAATCCAGGCAGTCCATGCGCACCTTCTTGTACATGCCCAGCTCGAATGCGCTGACCGGCTTGCCGCCTTCGGTATACGTCGTCGCGCGACCGTCCGCGTCGATCGCCTGCACCCACGGGATCTTCTGCTTCACGGGGTCGTCGGTGGCGTACCAAACCTCATGCGTCGCGTGCCAGTGCACGCCCGGCGGGTCGCTCGGCGTGGCGCCGCCAATGCCGATCCGCATCGCCATCATGGTCGAGGAGACCTTGTTCGGCGCCAGGTCATCGTAATGCCGGATCTCTTTCAGGCGCGTCGCCGGCAGCGTGCGCAGTGCATGGCACTTCTCGCACGATTCGCTCGATGCGCGCGTCTCCTTGGCGATCAGCGGCAATTCGTAGTTGTTCGTGACATACGCGATCGTTTCGCGCACGCCCTCGTCCTTGCGGGTCAGCGAGATGGCGATCGTCGTGCGGCCGACGTGGCACTCCACGCACGAGACTTTGTTGTGCGACGACGCCAGGGTCGTCTGGTACTGCGGATCCATCAGGTGACAGGTCGTGCCGCAAAAGTAGCTGGAGTTGATGTAGTCCCATGTAAACACACCCGACGCCCCCAGTGCAAGCAGCACAACGGCCGTGCCGGCCAGGCCAACCAGATAGGCGCCGCGCGAAACCTGGCGCAGCCGGTAGACGAGATGACGGATGAGGCGCATGCAGCAGACCTCTTTCACTCAATAGCGCTGCGGCGAGTGGTTCTCGCCGTGGCATGTCAGAAAACAGGTGCGCGTCGCCGGGTCCCAGGCCAGTTGCGTGCCCGAGGCGGTCACATTGGGTGCGAAGTTGATCAGGCGCGTGCCGCCCGCGTCGCCGCGCGCGCCGGCACTCTGGCCGTGCACGCGGAAGTGACACTCCGCGCAGATCGCATTGCCCTGTCCGGCGCCCGGCGTGTCGATGTCGGTGGATGGGCTCTGGTTCTTGTCGTACAGCGTGCGCAGATGGAAGCCGTGGTAGCGGAAGTTCGTGTCAGTGCGCGCGTTGGCGCTGGCGTCGGCGAACGGCGCCTCGGCGTGGCACTGGTAGCAGAGCGCGAAGTCGGCGGCCGCGTAGTTGTCGGTGCCCGACGTCGGCTTGAGTGTGCGATCCAGGTAGTTGTTCATCAGCAGGCCGCGATACTTGCTGGTGTGCGCCGATAGGCGCGCGTTGGCGGCCGGCGGCGAGGCCGGCGTCGCCAGGCGATAGTCGCCGTGGCACTGCACGCAGCGCACCAGCGAGGTCGGCGTCATGTTCCAGAGTTTGTAGGGCGAGGTGCCTGCCAGTTGGTTGGCCATCGCCGTCGTCGTGTTCTTGCCGGCCGCCTCGACCGGGTGAAATGAGGGATTAGCCGGGTTGAACTCTACGCTCTTGTCGCTCTTCTTGTACGACTCGCGGGCATAGGCGAGCAGCGTCGTGTTGCTGCTGTGGCACTTGAAACACAGCTCGTCCTCGTAGTTGATCGAGGAACTCCACGCCAGGGAAGGCGTCGTGCCGGCCGCGCCATTGGTCGGCGCGACGCCGCTGACACCCTTCAGCGCGCCGGATGCCGTGTAGCCGCCCGCCAGCGCGCTGGCATTGCCGCCCGCCGCCGCATGCGCGTTGTGGCAGTCGCCGCACTCGGCATGCCGGTTTAACACGCCCTTGAACTCGTTGATCTTGGCCTGTGTGTGCGACGAGGCGGTGGTGGCCGGGTGCGCATAGAACGCGCTGGTGGCCGCATCGTTGGCCGGCACGGCCGTGTCGGTGAACTGGGACTTGATGTTCTTCGATGCGCCCGTGCCATCGTGGCAGGTGAAGCACAGGTTGCTCTGCGGCGATGAGCGTGACAGGACATTCCGGTTCTGGCCGGTGTGCGTGCGGTGACAGCGCGCGCAGGCATCCGCCGTCGGATCGTATGCCCCATGCGGACTGGTCGCGGCTGCGGCCATCGCACGCGGGCCGGACGCATTGCCCGCCGGAATACCGGCATACTGCGGTTTGGTCAGCGCCAGGGTCGGCGCGGGTCCAATCGCGATGCGCGCCACGGCCCCACCGTTCAGCGCGCGCCCGTCATCGGTCAGCCGGAAGTAGTAGTCCTGTCCATAGGATGCGTCCACCGTGGCGCGCACGCTGAATTCGATCTCCGTATAGGACCGCCCGTTGAGCGTCAAGGCCGGCGCGGGATTCTGGCCGGTCAGCAACCGGCCATCCTGGGCCACACCGCGCCCCGCCCCCAGGCCGAACGCACGGGATGGAATTGGCTGGTTGTTAGAGACGGTGCGCAGTGGCCGCACGTAGAACGGCTGGCCGACGGCGTTCGTGCCCGCGCTCACTGGTTGAAAGTCGCGATCGGCGGCGGCGCTCCACTCCAGGCGTGGCTTCCAACCGGCCGCCGCGGCCTGGTCGTTGACGATCTGGAAGCGCACGCGGAACTCGGTGAAGCGCGGCATGGCGCCGGCCACGCTGTCGGTGTTCGCAGCATAGGTCATGCGCTCGAGCGGTTTATCCCAGCCGATGCGATAGTGGGATACGTTGAGCGCAGGCGTCGGCGTCATGGTCGGCGTCGCCGTCAACGTGGGCGATGGCGTGGCCGAGCCACGCGCGCGCGCGGTGGTCGCCGTGCCCGTGACGGCACTCGTGGGCGCGGATGTTGCGGCCGCCGTCGCGCTCGCTGTGACCGTGGCGGTAGCAAGAGCGGGTGGTGCGCTGGGCGTGGCTGCCGGCATCGGCGTGCTCGTGGCAGGCGGCGCTGTCGCGGTGGGCGTGCCGGTTGACGTTGCAACGGCCGTGGCTGTGGCGGTGCGTGTCGCCGTGGCCGTGCGCGTCGCGGTGGGCGGCAGCGGCGTGGGCGATGTGCCCGCCTGCAGTGTGGCGAACGGCGTCGGACTGCCCGGGTCGGCGCTGGCGCACGGCGACAGCGGCCCGGCGAACAGCCACCCAAGGCAGCAGAACGCCAGCCACAGCGCCACGGCGCCGCCGCGGCCAGACTGCATCGTTCGACCACTGCGTTCCAAACCCGTTCTCCGTTCTGTTCCGCGCCGGCGGCGAGTCGTCATTTCGGCTTGCTGCCCGGCTGATGACAGACCATGCAATCCTGCCGCTTGTCCAGCGTGTGTGGAATCACCGGCGCCATCGTGGCGGCCGCGGCGTGGCAGAGAATGCACATGGCGTCGGTGCGCCGCGCATGGCTGGCCGGCAGCGCGCCCAGCGTCGTCTTGCTACTATGGCAGGCCGAGCAGACCGCTTTGTCCGCCAGTGAGTGCGGCGCGCCCGGCGCCGCCGCGAGAGCGTCGTGGCAGACGCTGCACATGACGTCAGTGCGGTTTTTGTGGTCGGACGGCAGGCGCACGATGCCCCGCTCGCCGTGGCACCCCGTGCAGGTCTCGCGCCCGATAATGGCGTGCGGCACGCTGGGCGACGGCGTCTTTGCTGTGGCGTGGCATGAAAGGCACATCGCATCGGTGCGGCCGCGATGATCGTCCGGCAGCGGCGTCATCTGCCCGCTGGCATGACACTGCACGCAAGCGGCCCGCGCATCGCTGATGGTGTGGGTAATGGCGACCGGCGTCTTGCCGACATCGGTGTGGCAACCGATGCAGGTGGAATCCGACCGCCAGGTGTGCGAGGCTGCCAGCATTACCAGCGTGTCTGCGCCGCCGTGGCACTGTGAGCACGGCTCATGCCCGTCACGCCGGTGCGCCATGTCCGGTGCGGGCACGGATTGCTCGTGGCAGACGGCGCACATTTTCTCGGTATATGTTTTGTGCGAGGCCGGCAGCGGCGCCATGCGTCCGCCCGCATGGCAGGTCGCGCAGGCGGCGCGCGACTTGACTTCGTGCGCTGTGACCGGCGCGTCCACCACATGCTCGTGGCAGGCGCGGCAACCGGCGTCCGCGTATCCGGCGTGATCAGCCGGCAGCGGCGCCATCTGTTTGGCGCCGTGACAGGACTGGCAGTTTTCGCGTCCTGTGACGCGATGCCCGATGTTACTGGCCTTGCCGCGCGGCGGCACGACAGTGACGGTCGGCACAGGCAGCGGCGTGGGCCGCGCCGGCGCGACGGCCGTCGGGCTGGCCGTCGCGGGCGCCGCCACCACATTCGGCGCCGGCGAACCGGCGGAGGCCGGGGTGATCAGCACGGCAATGACGAAAAATAGCCCCATGCCGAGCAGAACTCCGGCGGCCAGGCCGATACCAACCACCCAGCGGCGCGCCCTGTGCGAGCGGCGCGCCGCCGGGGAGTTTACTACTTGTTGTGGCAATTCTGACACACGCCGCGATTGTCAATCCGCAACATCGCGCTGTCCAGATAGACGCCGCCGCCCTCGGCGGTACCCGGCTTCGGCACCGCAGACGAGTTGGTCGACATCACGGCCTTCGAGCCGTGCGCCACATGGCAGGTCAGGCAACCGGGCGCGCCGTTGGCGTCAGAGGTGGAAACGTTGCTGCCGTCGGTGCGATGACGATAGTTGAAGATGGCATCGCCAGACGACGTGCTGCCCGTGCCTGCGCCGGTGGCATGAATACGCTGGTGGCACGTGGCGCACCAGGCGTTCAATGCCGTCATCTTGCCGTTGTCGGCGTCGGTGTCATTCGCCGCCGGATAGACCTGGCCGTAGTACTTGCCGCTCGCGTCGTTGATGGTGTATCGCTTGGCCACGCCGGTATCGGGCACATCCGCGCCGCTGCCCGCACCGGTCAGGTCCGGATGCGCGCGCAGGATGCGGTAGGAAGCGCTCTTGGTGCTGCTGGCCTTGCCGTGCGGGTCATGGCAGGTGTAGCACTGCAAGACGACCGTGGTGCCGGCGCCGCTGTTCAGCGCGCCCATGCCCCAGACCGTGTCACTCGTGTAGCCGGCCATGCCGAGCACCTTGTGCGCCCCCGTCGTGGGGCCGCTGGTGGCTGCGGCCGTGAGGTTGGAGTTCATCGTGGCG
Organism: Chloroflexota bacterium; assembly: GCA_016235055.1. Lineage (NCBI taxonomy): Bacteria > Bacillati > Chloroflexota > Chloroflexota bacterium. The sequence goes on from JACRMK010000061.1 coordinate 97,126, forward strand.
TTCGAAAAGCCGCCGCCGCGCAGGCCGCCGCCGCCCACGCCCATCCAGGTACCCTGCACAACATTCGTCAACGCCCCCGTGCCGCCGTGGCAGGTGACGCACAGGTCATAGCCGGTCGTCACGCGCAGCAACTTGGGGCCCACCGAGGTGTGGCTCCGGTGGCAGCCGGAACAGGAATCGGTGGTCGAGCTGAAACCGCCGTGCGGCCCACCATCCGCGAAGGCGGACGTGGAAAGCGCCATCATGAGGGCGATCGCGACGGCTACGGCGGGCACAATACGATATTTCATACAGCAACAGCCTCCTTTCACATTGTCCGTCCAGCATATGCGCTGGCATCCATCCACTCCACTCACCTGTGCTATAGACCCTAACGCGCGGCTCTTCGCAGAGGATACCGGCATTGCGCGTTATGCGAATAGCACATTGGTACCGTACCACCCCCTTCCGGCTGCAGAATCCGCTGCGGTTCTGCCGGCATGTGTACACCGGTCGCCGCCTCATTTGAGCGCATGACACGAGCGGCATGTGTCGTTCAACCGTCCGGCGTGATTGGCGGGTACGCCCTGTGCGCCATTGTCCCCGCGCAGATGACAGAGCAGGCATGCGGCGCGCCCCTCGGCCGTGTGTCGCGCCAGCTTCGGCGCCGGTTGCAACACGGACGGATCGAGGGTGTGGCAGCCAATGCACATGTCGTTGGTGCGCAGGCTGTGGCTGGGCGGCATGGCAAAGGTCGTCCGCGCGCTGTGGCATGAGATGCAGTCGGCCTTGCCCGCCAACGGGTGCGTGATTGGCGGCGCGCCGGGGCGCGGCGTCGGCGGCAGCGGCGTGGCAAACGGCGCCCGTGTCGCCATCACCCCTGGCAGCCGGGCCGCCGGCGTCGCGGCATCACCCGCCAGCCGCGCCGGAAACGCCGTCGGCAACGCCGACGGCGAATCGGCCAGCCCATCGCAGGCCGACAGCGCCAGGCAGAGCCAGAGCCACCATAACCGTTTCAACCCGCCCGCCATGTCAGCCCGTCAATAGACCCACACCTGCACGCGGTTGCTGGCGCGATCGGTGATGTAGAGCCGTCCGCTGCCGTCGATGGCGATGTCGTTCGGGTAGTTGAACTGCCCGTCGCCAAGCCCGAAGTCGCCGAAGCGGAACAGCAGTTCCGCCTGTGCCTTCGTCGTGTCGTAGACTTCGACTTCCTGCGCGACCGCATCCACCACGTACAGGCGCTGCTCGGCGTCGATCGCCATACCGCGCGGCAGGCTAAAGCCCGGGATCATGCTGAGCACCTGTCCCTGCCGGTCGAAGACCTGCACGCGCCCGTTGTTGCTGTCGCCAACGTAGATGCGCCCGTCGCCATCGGCCACCGCCGAGTTCGGGAACCACAACTCGCCCGATTCATGCCCTTCCCTGCCAAACGTGACGAACGGCGTGCCATCGGCTTTCAGCGCCACCACGCGATGCTTCGCGTCGGTGATGTCGGTCAGGTACAGGGTGCCGCCGATATAGCGCAAGCCCAGCGGAAACCAGCCGTCTTTCAAGGCCGGCGCCATGCTGTTCTGGTAGTTGCCGCCCGCATCGTAGATGTCCACCGTGTGACGCCCGATATCGCTGACGAACACGCGCCCGCTGCTGTCAAGCGTCACATAACCCGGCGAGCGCGATGCCGGCGAAGAGCTCGGCGGCGCAAAGCTAAAGAGCGCCTTGCCGTCGCCATCGAACACCCGCACCAGCCGCTCGCCGTCGCTCTCGGTTACGTACAGCCGCTCGCCGGCCGGATCGACCGCCACGCCGAGCGGCTGCTCCATGCCGTAGATCGAGAACAGATAGTGCGGCTTGATCGAGCTGGACAGCGCTTTCGCGGCCGGCACCATGCGCGACAGCGGCTGGCGCGTGGCCAGATAGTAGCTCCAGAGCAGGACCGTGCCGGCCAGCAAGAGCACGCCGGACAGCAGCAGCAGGCCGCGTGCGCGGCTGCGCGGCGCGGCGGTCAGATCGCTTGGCATGCTCATGGATTGCCTCCCTGGCTCACGCGGAACAGCGCCTGGCTGGCCGCCACATCATCGGGGTTCGAGGCGAGATAGGCCTTGAGCGCGGACCGCGCCTCGTCGCGCCGGCCCAGTTTGTCGTACGCCAGCCCCAGCCCCAGTTGCGCCTGAGCCAGTTCGGGCGAACTCTTGCGCAGCGCCTCCAACTGCGCGACGGCAGCGGAGGCGTCGCCCTGCACCAGGATCGTCATGGCCTGCGCATAGGCGGCCTCCGGCGCCTTGCCCTGCGCCGTGTATGCTTGAGCGAGCGCCTTGTAGGCGTCGGCAAAGTCCGGCACGAAGCGCAACGCCTGCTCATACTCGGCGGCGGCCGATGCGTTGTCGCCGCGCTTCTGGTAGATCGTGCCGAGCAGGTAGTGCGCGTCCGAGTCGGTGCGATCGACCGCCAGCGCGTGTTTCAACGCGTCGACGGACTGCGCGGTTTCGCCCTGCTTGTTGTACAACTCGCCCATCTGGTAGTACACCACGCTCATGCGCGGATCGATCTTGGCGATCGGGTTGCCCTCGTACAGGTTGACGACACGCTTATAGCGCGCCAGCGCCGCGCGATAGTCATTCTTCGCCGTATAGGCTTTGCCCAGCAGGATCAACGCGTCCAGATGGTCGGGCTGGATTTTCAGCGCTTCGTTCAACTGTTGAATGGCCTGATCGGCCATGCCGATCTCCACGTAGAAGTCGGCGGCCGACACGCGCAGATCGGCGTTCTGCGGGTCGCGCGCAATCATCTCCTCCAGATGCCGCGTTTGCCGCGTCAGCACGGGATCGTTGTCGTGCATGTAGCGATCGAAGTAGTAATAGGCGCCGAACGACGCGGCTGATATGAATACCAGCGAGAATATGACGACCAGCGGCCAATCGGTATTGCGGCCGGTGGCGCCCTGAGGCATGTGCATGGCGATTCCTCTGGATAGTGCGTGTAAGCTCATGACTGTGCGTGAAACCGATCGCGGTGATACATCGCGATGGTTCACGCGTATGGGCGCCGTCTCACTGCGTCTGTGCGCAGAGATGGGCAGGCGATATACGATTAAACGAACGGTTGCGTTCATAAAGTGACAACTTGATGGAATTTTAAGGTGTGCTAAGTAATTCGATTAATCACATTATGTAGTGTGCTTCGTACACCGAACCGTGATTGCTCTTTGATACGTTGATAATCGCAAGTTCTCAGCGTGTGTATTGTAGAATCACTAGGATTGCCGTGACATAATGTGCCAAGCAGAATTGGCTGCTTCTTGATCATGACGATGGCAACAGCAATGTATCTGTTTCGAAGAGTTTGCCGTTCTTCTTCGGATCAGCGCGCTTTTCCGCTCTGTGGCGCGCTCATGACTCCAGCCGGTCATTCCGGCACGGTGCTGTCCACCGGCTTCGGCCGGGCGCACATGGAACTGCTGGCCGCGCTACGCCAGCGATGCGTGTTTGCGGCCAGCGTGGATGCCGGTTATCCTGTGACCCGCCACGCCGCGCGCAGGACTCACACCGTGCCGGATTGACGCTTGTGCATTCCGATAGTCTGCCAGTGTACGCATCGCTACGCGCGTGCTTGCCATGTTGGAAACCTTCCGCTAAACTGCGGGCAGTTGGAATCGTAAACGCGCGAGCCTTGCGGCGATACACCTGTCCGACGGACCGCGTCGGCCATCGGAGGTGCGACATGAACGGCGAGAATATCTTTCCACTGGCTTTTCTCGGCGTCTTCGAATTGATCGGCGGAGCCGCTTTCGGGTACGGTTTGCGGACGATGATCAAAGATCGCGACCCAGGCCAGTTATTCCTTTTGATCTGGGGCGGCGGCTTCGGCGGCATCCCGATGGTGATCTCGCTGTTTTTGGGACTCGCCAGTCCCACGCCGACCCTGGCACTGGTCGGGCCAGCCGTCTTCTTCGGCATGATGCTGTTCTCACTGTTACTGGCGCAGCCGATGACCCGGTACTTCGGGGCTGGGCCAACGTTCGGCATGCTGGCCGGCGGGCTGTTGATGCTGGCCGGCGCGGCCACAGCCGTCGCACAGTATAACCGCGCCAATGTCATCATATCGGTCGCGCTGGGCGGCGCGATCTTTCTTGTCGGCAGCGCCATCATGGCGCGGTCGGCCAACGCGGCGCTGGGCGCCAATGACAAGTGAAAGCGGAAAACGTCGCCAATCCATGCAAACAACTTCAGCCAGCCAGCCGCTCTACACGTTCAACCAGTTCGCGGCGATCCGCCGCTACTTTACCAATGCCGGCGCCACGCTGACCTGGTCGCCGGACAGCCAGTGGCTGGCGTACATCACGAACATCTCCGGCCAGTTCAACTTGTGGAAACAGCCGGCGGCGGGCGGCTATCCGATCCAACTGACGGCGTTCGCCAACCGGATTGCGCGCACCGGCGCCTGGTCGCCGGATGGCAAGCATATCCTGTTGAGCGTCGATTACCAGGGTGACGAGTATCACCAGTTGTACCTGGTGCCGGCGCGCGGCGGCGAGCCGGTGCAGTTGACAAGCGAGCCGCACGTGCAGCACTACATCGAGGGGAACCCGTGGTCGCCCAACGGCCGCTGGATTGCGTATGCCGCCAACGATCGGTCGCCCGCGCACATGGACGTGGTCGTGCGCGATATGCGCAGCGGCGAGACGCGCCGTGTGCTCGCCGGCGAGAGCCTGTACTACCCCGAAGCGTGGTCGCCCGACGGCCGGTATTTGACCGCGCTGGAGTGGATTACCGCGACCGACTACAACCTGCACCTGATCGATGTGCGCACCGGCAAGACGCGCTGCATCACGCCGCACGCCGGGCGCGGCGATGCGGCGTATGCCACGGGGCCGTGGCTGCCGGATTCGAGCGGCTTCTATTTTATTAGCGACGAGGGGCGCGAGTATCGGGGGCTTGCACAGTACGATTTGCGGCAGCAGCAAGCAGCATGGGTGCTGACGCCGCGATGGGACATCAACCACGTGGAGGGCACGACCGACGGCCGCCTGCTGGCGTGGGATGTCAACGCGGACGGGATCAGCCGGCTGCATGTGCGCAACCAGCGCAGCGGACGAATGCTCAAGCTGCCGCCGCTGCCGCGCAGCGTCATTTCCATGCCGTCGTTCTCACCCGATGGCCGCAAGCTGGCGTTCTTCCGCAGTGCGGCCACCAACCCGGCGGAGCTGTGCGTGCTCGACCTGCGCACGGCAAAACTCGACACGATCACGCACTCCATGCTGGGCGGCATCGACAGCAAAGACCTGGTGGAGCCGCAACTGGTCCGCTATCCGTCGGCGGACGGCTGGCGCATCGCAGCGTGGCTGTACAAACCGCGCGGATTGAAGGCGGGGCGGCGCGCACCGGTGGTGATCGCCGTGCATGGCGGGCCGGAAGCGCAGGAGCAGCCGTATTACGGCTACGGCCTGTATCAGTACTGGCTGTCGCGCGGCATCGCCGTGCTGGCGCCGAACATCCGCGGCTCGACCGGCTACGGCAAGTCGTTCGAGATGGCGATCTACCGCGACTGGGGGGGCGGCGAACTGCGCGACGTCGAGCACGCCGTCAAGTATCTGCGCGGGCTGGCGTGGGTCGCCCCGAAGCGTATCGGCATCTTCGGGCCGTCGTTCGGCGGTTTCGTCGTGCTCTCCGCGCTGGCGCGCCTGCCACACCTGTTCGCGGCCGGCGTGGACTGGTTCGGCCCGTCCAATCTCGTCTCGACGGTGCTGACGGACCCGCCATGGTGGCGGCACATGGACGAGTTGACCATCGGCGACCCCGTGAAAGACCATGACGAGCTCATGGCGCGTTCGCCGGTGACGTACGCGGACCGCATCCGCGCGCCGCTGTTCGTCATTCAGGGCGCGCTGGACATGCGGGTGGCGCAGAGCGAAAGCGACCAGATCGTCGAGAAGTTGCGTGCGCTCGGCGTCGCCGTGCGCTACGACATCTACCCCGACGAGGGGCACGGCTTTACCAAGCGCGCGAACGAACTGAAAGCGGTGCAGGATACGGCCGAGTTTCTGGAGCAGCAGTTGTTGAAGCGGTAGGGACGTAGACACATCGGTGCGGATTTAATCAGGTTGAGTTCCCCCTGGACAATCACTATGACTACACAAATCGATCCGAGCATCACACTCATTGCTATCGGTGGATTCCTTGTCACCATTGTGGGGTGGTGTGTAGCATACATATTCCAGCGTCGGTTAGTTGTGCTTCAGAAGCGATTTGATCAACAGAAGGATATGCAACAGATAACCGTTCCACGGAAGATCGAGCAACTGGAAGCGGTACGCGAATGGCTTCGGGAAGGATACAGAGTCTGGGGCCAAGTCAAAGAGCTTGATAAACCCGGAATGACAGATGAGGAATTGCGAAGACGGCTTAATGTGATATCTGAATCAATAAGCACGTGGTACATCGATGGTTACCACCATATCGCAGTAGCACGACAGTTTGACCCTCCGGATCTCAGTAAGCCATTGTTTCGCATGCAGACCGGAGAGGAGGAGCATTTTCAGACCGGGTTGACGGCGTTGTCAACGATGTTGAGCATAGAAATAGCCACATCAGTCAATTACCCGCTGCACCATGGAGCGGAGGATATTGGAGCCGCCCTGACGATTGCAGTTGCCAATAGGGAGCGAGTGGGTTTGTTTTACGATCTGGCCCTTAAGCACGTAGAGGCTCTTATTGAACAGACTGCGAAGAGTCATCTGCGAAACTGAATTGTTCGCTCTATCGTTCTCAGCCGCTTCATCAGGTCGAAATGGTATGTGCTACTCGTGAAGACAAGCCGCCCAATACGAACTGAGTTCTTGGTTCTGAAGATGAGAAGCGCGCAGGCATGGGCGAACTGGCTGAAAGCGCATCATGCGACCTCGGCGGGTGTGTGGCTGGCTATTGCGAAGAAGGACTCCGGGCGCCGGTCGGTAACGTACGCCGAGGCGCTTGACGAAGCGTTGTGCTACGGCTGGATCGACAGCCAAAAGAAATCACATAGCGAGACGCACTTCCTGCAAAAGTTCACGCTGCGCGGCCCCCGCAGCATCTGGTCGAAGGTCAATCGCGAGAAGGTGGCGGTGCTGGCGCGCGCCGGGCGCATGCAGCCCGCCGGCTTGCAGGCCGTAGAGCGCGCCAAGCAGAACGGGCAGTGGGAGGCGGCGTACGATGCGCAGAGTCGCGCCGCCATCCCCGCCGACCTGCGGGCGGAACTGGAGTGTCGACCGAAGGCGGCCGCCTTCTTCGCCACGCTTGACAGCCGCAACCGCTACGCCATCCTGCACCGGCTCCAGATTGCCAAGCAGGCGGAGACGCGCGCCCGGCGGCTGGCGGAGTTCGTCAGCATGCTCGAGCGGCGCGAGAAGATATACCCGTAGCGACGCCGCCTCGCGGCCGTTCGCCACGCTGCGGCAGGGCAGGGCCTCCGGCTTCAATGGCCGCGTGAACTCACGCGGGGGCCCACGTTCAGATGTCGCCCTGGTCCACCCAGACCGATGCGGTCGGCGGCGGCGCCCAGAACTCCAGGAACGTGAACGTCGCCGGCGTCGGGTTCGCGAACCAGTGGACCTCGCCCGGGCCGACGAGCGCGACGCTGCCCGCGCGCAGCGGGTAGCTGGCATCGTCGACGTGCAGGATGCCCTCGCCGGACGTGACGTAGAACAGGTGCTCGCAATCCTTGTGGTAGTGCCGCGCCGCCGTGTCGCCCGGCTGGTAAGTGATCATGTCGGCGCTGATGTGCTCGGCGTGCAGCGCGCCGTCCTTCACGAGGTCGATGCGCGTGCGGTGGTCGCGCGTCGAGCGCAGATGCGGCAACTCGGACTGGTGTTTGACGTGCGCCATGTGCGTACCTCCGGGTGGGGCGTCAGGCGGCGCTGAACTTCAGCAGGCGCGCGGCTGACGCACCGAGAATTGCCTGCGCTTCGGCGGGCGGCAGGTTCAGGCTGTTGACCAGTTCGGCCGGGCGCTCGTAGCCCATATCGAACGGGTAGTCCGAGCCGAGCAGAACGTGGTCGGCGCCGACGACCGCGATCAGGTAACGCAGCGCCTCGGCGGAATGGGTGATCGTGTCGAAGTACAGCATGCGCAGGTACTCGCTCGGCAGGCGCGTGATAATCGTTTTGGAGCGCGCCCGCGCGCGGTAGCCCTGGTCGAGCCGGCCGATGATGTACGGCAGGACGCCGCCGCCGTGCGCGATGCAGATCTTCAGCGACGGGAAGCGCTCCAGCACACCGCCGAAGATCAGGCTGGCGGTCGTCAGGCCGTTCTCGGCCGGGTTGCCGTACAGGTTGCCGAGATCGTACTGGCGCATCAGCGGGCCGCCGACGCCCGGCACCGGGTGCACGAACACGAACGTGTCGAGCGCGGCGACCGCTTCCCAGAACGGCAGCAGTTTCTCGTCGCCCAGGTACACGCCGTTGACGTTGGTGCCAATCTCGATGCCGTTGAGGCCGAGTTGCTTGACGACGTGCGCGGCTTCGCGCGCCGCGAGCGCGGGGTACTGCAGCGGCACGGTGCCGTAACCGGCGACCTGCTGCGGGTAGTCGCGCACGTAACGGGCAATCGCCTCGTTCTGCAGGCGGCCGGAACGCAGCGCGTCGTCCGTCGATCGCTCGTAGTTGAAGAGCGATGTCCACGGCGAGAGCGCGATGACGTCCACGCCGGCGGGCCTCTGCTCGGCGAGGATGCGATCGATGTGCACGAACTCCCGGGTCGCCGCGCCGATGACCACGCCGCCGTGATCCACCTTTTGCTTGCCCTGCTCGTCGCGGAAGACGCGCGGGCGCCACTCCTCAGCCGGGTTGACCTCGCGCAGCGCCTCGGGCGGGATGACGTGCGCGTGCATGTCGAGAATCATGTGTGGGTCCTTGTTCAGACTCGCAGCCTATAGTGTGATACCGTGAAGCGCAGATTCGAGGTCCTTCGCGCGCGAGGCGTCCATAAAGCACAGGGCATTGCCTTCGCGCTTCATCCTGTGCCCGCCGCAAAGCGGCGGACGGCGGCGAAGCCGCCGTGCACAGGACATGGATGACGACCACGCAGCGTCAGATCACCACTTGGCGACGAGCAACTCGTCGGGACACTCGGTCACGCGCCGCGCGCCGGTGTCCGTCATAATGTACGTGTGGCCATAGAACAGGCCGAGCAGGCCGTCGGCCGTGATCGGGCACGGTTCCAGCATCAGCACGGCGCCGGGCTGCATCTTCTGCTCGTACGGGTACGCCCGCACGTGCTCGGTGCCGACGTGCGGCGAGTTGCTGACGAAGTCGATGCCGTGCAGGTGGATGGCGCGCGACTGCGCGCCGTGGGCGCGGAAGAACTCGCCCGCCTTCTTGACTTCCTCAAGGTCGTTGCCCGGCTTCAGAGTCTGTTCCATCAGCTTGTAACCCGGCAGCACGATCTCGTCGAAGAAGCTGCTGACGTTCTCGGTCGGCTTGCCGACGCAGATCGGGATGCCGATCTGGGCCGAGTAGCCGTGATAAGCGGCGGCCAACTCGTTCATGATGATGTCGCCTTCCTGCAGGACGCGGTGCGACGGGCGCGGGTTGCCGAAGACCTGCGCCGGATTGGCCATCGGCGTCGAGCCGATGATCAGGAAGTCCACCTGCCCGTCTTCCATCATGATCGCCTTCGCCGCCGAGGCGGCCAGTTCGTACTCGGTCACGCCCGGGCGGGCGCGGTCGCGGATGGCGTACAGCGCCTTGACGCACATCTCGCCCGCTTTGGCGACAAACGCCTGCTCCTCCGCGCTTTTCCTGTACACGAGTTCGTGGAAAAAGTCCGGCACCAACTCGATGCGCGCCTTGGGCAGCAACTCGCCCATCCGCTCAACCTGGTTGACCGGGATGTAGTCGTGGAAGTTCCAGTCGGCCTCGGCGATGCCGATGCGGCCTTCCGCGCAGCCGCGCTCCGTGACGACCTCGGCGATCAGGTCGGCGAAGCGCCCGCCGCGCGAGTTGCGCACGTCCTTGGGGTACACGGCCCGGCGCGTCGCCTCGAGGTGCGCGCCGCCCTGCGAGTAGATCAGCGCCGGCTCGCCCTTCAGCGGCACGACGACGTGCTCCACCATCGCGTGCCAGTTCCAGTGGCCGGACAGCCACAGCATGCCGCCGCCCCACGACCAGTGGTGCGGGCTGCCGGGCGCGATCAGCACGTCGAGCCCCAGGCGCGCCATCTTCTCGCGCGTGGTCCGGTACCGCCGCTCGAACTCGACGTCGGAGAATTTGGCGTAGGTCGCGCCGGGGTACCACGGCGTGCCGCTGATGTTGCCGTACGGCTCGCGCCGGTCGAGCTGCCCGTGATATTGAGCGAAGTCGAATGATTTCATGGTCTCTCCTCCCTATGCCCCGGCGACCATCATCTGCAGCGGCAGACGATCGGTGACACGGTGGTGGCCGCTGCCGGTGATCAGCACGGTGTGCCCGAAGAACAGGCCCAGCAGGCCGTCGGGCGTGATCGGGTTCGGCTCCAGCATCAACTCCATGCCGGGTGACAGCACCATTTCGTAGTCGTGGCCGCGCGGCCCTTCCGCGCCGATGTGCGGCGAGTGGGTCACGAAGTCCACGCCGTGCAGGTGGCCCGGCCGCGACTGGTAGCCCTGCTCGTGGATGTACTGGCTCGCCTGCCAGACCTCGCGCAGCGTCTTACCGGGCGCCAGTTGTGCCGCCATGCGCTCGTAGGCGGGCAGGGCGACGTCGTCAAACATGCGCCTGACTTTGTCTGTCGGCTTCCCGACGCAGATCGGCACGCCGATCTGAGCGGTATAGCCGTTGAAGCCGGCCGCCAACTCGTTCAGGATAATGTCGCCCTTCTGCAAGCGGCGCTGCGACGGGCGCGGGTTGCCAAAGATCAACGCGGGATTGTCCATCGGGCACGCGCCGAGAATCAGAAAGTCGATCTCGCCGCCGCCGTCGAGGATGGCAAACGCCGCTTCGGCCTTCAGTTCGTACTCGGTCACGCCGGGGCGCGCGGCCGCGGTCATCGCCTCGATAGCACGCACGCACAATTCGCCGGCGCGGGTGACGTAGGCCTGCTCTTCCGGGCTTTTGATATACACGAACTCATGGAAGAAGTCGCCGACGCGCTCCAGCTTGGCATCCGGCAGCTTCTCACGCAGGACCTGCCACTGGTTGACTGGCATGTAGTCCATGAACACGGAATCGACCGCCGTGACGCCGATGCGGCCTTTAGTCAGCCCCAGCTCGGCGATCCGCTGGGCCGCGACTTCGGTGAAACGCCCACCGCCCGACTCGCGCACATCTTTCGGATAGACCGCGCGCCGCGTCGCCTCGGCGTGCGTGCCGCCCATCGAGTAGATGAACGTCGGCTCGCCCGCCAATGGCACGACCAACTGTGTCGCCATCGAGTGCCACTCGTGGTGGCCGGCCAGCCACGTGACACCGGCGCCGTACGACCAGTGCGCAGGCCCGCCGCCCACCAGCAACACGTCCAGCCCCAGCCGCGCCATCTTCTCGCGCGTCAGCGCGTAGCGCCGCGCGTACTCCGCATTGGAGAAGCGCGGGTACACCGCGTCGGCGTAGTAGGGCGTGTTGCGCATCGCGTTGAAATACTTGCCCTGGTCGAGCCGCGCGCGCACCTCCTGAAAATCGAAGCCGCTCATGGATGCTCCTCTCTCAAAATCAAAATGGCCCGTGCGTCGGGCCTGCCGTTATGGCTGCCGGTCCCGCACATGCTCGTTTAGAAACTCCACGACCGTGTCCAGCGTCGCCTGCTGGATCGGATCAGGCGCATAGCCGTCCGCGCCGCGCCGCGGCCCCCACTGGTAGGCGTGCTCGGGATGGTCCCAGGTCGCCCAGTGCGCGTGCTTGCCGGCCCGCACCAGCAGTTCGTACAGTTTGTGGAAGATGCCCTGCAAGTGGTCGCCGTCGCGCCCGAGCACCAGAATCGGCACCGTAGGTGAAATGCGCTGGATGCGCTCCCAGGCGCGGGCGAGGTCGATCTGGCTGTCGGGCTGCGGGCCGTTGAATTGCAGGTTGCGCTCCATGCGTTCGCCGTCGTAGCGCAGGCCGAGGTACTCGATCACCGCCGGCTCGCCCGGCACCAGTGCGGCCGGCCCATCGCCGAGTTCGCTGATCAGCTTCATCTGCATCTCGCCGCCGTGGCTGACGCCGAAGAAGCCGACGCGCGCCGGATCCACGGCCGGCAACTGCCGCACGTAGTGGAAGGCGTTGACCATGTCGTTGTGGTCGAGCGGCGCGGGCACGGTCGTGCCGTACGCGTCCTCGATCTCCATGCGGCCCTCGGTGTGGCAGACGAGATAGCCTTCCCGCACAAAGCGGTCGAACACCCAGCCGCGGTCCAGCACCTCGTCCATCAGATACGAAATGCCGAGGCCTCCGGAGCCGCCGTGCATCGTGATGATCGCCGGGAACGGGCCGCACCCGGCCGGCCGCCGCACGATTGCCGGCGCGTACAGGCCGTCGTCGGTGAAGATCATATGCAGAGCGATCGACCCGTCAGCGACCGGCACGGGCGCCTGCACGACGAAATCGAGCGGGCGCACGACGCTGACGCCCGGTCGGAACGACCAGCCGCCTCGCTGGCTCATGTCGCGCTCGGCCATCGAACCTCCCCGTGTGAAGCAGTTTACAGAATAGACGGGTACGCCGACGAACCCATCGGCGTAGGGACAGGTCTTTGACCTGTCCGGCGCGGACGGGTCACAGGCCCGCCCCTACGCGACCACGCCGCCCAACTGCTCGGCCATCCAGTCCGCCATGCGCGGGCCGGACTTGTACGAGATGTTGTTCAGCGCGTGGTTGCCCTCGTCGTACAGCACGAACTGCTTGAGGCCCGACGCTTCCTTCACGATCCGCTCGCCCTGCTGCCACGGGATCAGCGGGTCGAGCTTGCCGTGCACGATCAGCAGCGGGCAGGCGATCTGCGCGGCGGCGCCTTTCAGCGTCAGCGCTTTGGAGCGCTCGTACGCCTCGTCCATGCTCTGCGCGCCGGTGTAGTGCTGGAACGCCTCGCGCGTTACCTGCGGGATGATCCAGAAGCACTCGGCCCAGTCGTACGGCCCACAATTACCGATGCACGCCTTGATGCGCTTCTCGAAGGCGGCAGCGCGCGGCGCGTAGTAGCCGCCCAGGCTGCCGCCGCTGATGCCAACGCGCTCCACGTCCACGTCGCCGCGCGCACCCAGGTAGTCGATCGCCGCGCCGATCACGGTCTCGTAGTCGGCGCGAATCGTCAGCCACTGGCTGACCTCGCCCTGCCCGGGGCCGTCAATTGTCAGCACGGCCATGCCGCGCCGCAGGTACGGCGCGCGGCCGCGGTGCCGGTTCTCCTTGGTCGAGTCGAGGCCAGGGATGAAGATGCAGACCGGCGGCTTGGTCGCGCCGCGTGGCTTGCTGAACAGGCCGACGAAATGGCTATTCTCAAAAGGGATAGTGACTTTCTCGACCGGCGGCTCCATGTACGGCAGCATGCGGTCGTGCAACTCGACCATCTTGCGCAGGCCATGCTCGTGTACCGCCATGTCGCGCGTGTAGATGTGATAGCCGGTGTGATAGTATCCCGCCGCGACCTGGAAAGCGTTGATCGCGCTGATCTTGCGCCCCGCGGACCACGCCTGCTCGGCCAGTTGCTCGTGCATCGCGGCGGTCTGCATCCACTGCGGACCCCAGTCGTCCCAGGTGCGCATGCGCGCCACGGTCGTCAGGATGTCGTAATAGGCGATGTCGCTGTTGAGGAAACGCGGCATCCAGGTGTCGAGCACTTGCTGGATCAGCGGGTCGGGGTGCATTTGCATGGTTGGTGGTCCTGAGACCCTTCGGGTTTTCAAAACCCGAAGGGTCTATGGCGTCATGATGCCGAGTGGCGATTCGTGCAGCGGCTAGCCTGCGCGCACAAACATATTTGGGTATTTCTGCAGCGTCTCCAGCCCGCTGTCCGTCACGAGGCACAGGTTACCGAGTTGCACGCCCTTCTGCAGGTCCTTCGTGACGATGTTGGGCTGCACGACCAGGCACTGGTTCTTGCGGAAGACGAACGGCTTGAGCGGTTCTTCCTGGGTGGCGGGCGTGTCGATCGAGGGCGGCAATAGCCCGGCGCAGAAGCCGTGTACCAGCCCGTCGAGGATCGTGTACGGCGTGCCGTCGATGTAGGCGCCGGCCTGCTGCGCGTCGAGCGCCGTCACGCCCGGCTTGATCGCCGCGCAGACGCGCCAGTAGGCTTCCTCCGCGACGCGGTACAGATCGGCGTAATCGCCTGTTGGCTCCGCACCGACGGCGATTGGGCGCAGAATCTGGCCGGAATAGCCCCAATAGGCCGCGCTGAGTTCGGTCAGAATCACGTCGCCCTTTTGCACGACGCGCTCGCTCAGGTTCTGCGCCGGCACGCAGCGATCGGATGCGTACATCGATGTGGACGAGATATAGTGCAGGTGATGCTGGCCGCCATCGTGGATGTACGCGCCCTCGACGATGGCGCTCAGCTGGTCCTCGCGCATGCCGGGCCGCACCTGCGCCTCCAGCGCGACCATCATCGCATCCGTGTACGCCGCGCCGCGGCGAATCCAAGCGATCTCCTCGTCGCTCTTGTCCACGCGCAGCATGCGGAACGCCGCCGTTGCGTTGCGGAACTTCATATCGGGCAGCGCCTGCGCCAGCGCAACATACGCGCCATACGGCAAGTTGCCCACCACCCCGAGCGTGCCGCGCGTCAGGCCGATCTCACGCAGGTGCGCCAGCACCGTCTCGGCCGAGTCGCGGCCGCCCCAGCGCGTATCGGGCAGGATCGAGGCGCGGCGCGCGTCGGGCGCGTGGTTGCGCGACTGCATGAACAGCGTCGGCGGGTGCGCCGGCGGAAAGACGACCAGATTGTCGCGGTTGCCCAGGAAGTTCGAGACGTAATGGATGTCGGCTTGCCCGAAGCGGTTGAGCGACGAGTCGCCGTGAATGATCAGCGCGTCCAGCCGTTCGCGGGCAAGCATCGCGCGCACATTGGCATGGCGCCGCTGGTATTCGGCCTCGGAGAAGCGCGGGAACACTGGCTGCGGCATGGCGGCTCCTTAGACGGCCGTGTCCGGCTGCGTCCACGGCTGCAAGCGACGCTCCACGATGCGCAGGCCTTGCACCAGCACCAGCGCGATGACGGCGAGCGTGATCACGGGCACGAATGTTTTGTCCATCTGGTAGCTGTTCGAGTAGCGCACGATCATGTAGCCGATGCCGGTCAGCGCGGTCTGCAAATCGGCGGCGACCATGCCGATCATGCCGCGGCTGATCGCCTGCCGGAAACCGGTCACGATGAACGGCATGGCCGATGGCAGCAGCACGTCGCTCCACAGGCGGCGCTCGCGGGTGTTGAACGAGCGCGCGACCTCCAGCAGGCGCGGGTCCACGCTCTTCACGCCCTGAAACGAGTTGACGACCAGTGGGAAGAACGTAAACAGAAAGACCGCCACGACCTTGCCCTGCACGCCGATGCCGAACCACATGACCAGCAACGGCAGGAGCGCGACCAGCGGCATCGAGTTGAAAGCGAACAACAGCGGCTGCAGCAGGACTTCCGGCGGCCGCCAGCGCCCCATCAGCAGTCCGAGCAGGATGCCGACGACCGTGCCGATCGACAGGCCGTACAGGAGTACCTGCAGGCTGTCGGACAGGTATTTCCACAATTCGCCGTTGCCGATCAGCACGCCGAAGGCGGCGATGACCGCGGAGGGGTAGGTGAAGGTCAGATTATTGACGCCGCGTCCGAAGTACTCCCAGGCGCCAATCACGATCACCAGCGAGGCGCCGCGCACGCCCAGCGTGTAGAGCGACGCGTTACGGCGCTGGCGCGCCTCGATCGCGCGGCTCGTCAGCTTGCGCGCGGCGGGTTGCACGGTGGCGGTCATGTCAGCCCTCCTTCCGGGCGTGGGCCCACGGCACCAGCCAGCGTTCGAGCCAGTTGGACAGCGTCACCAGCGTCACGCCGAGGAAGGCCAGCGTCAGCACCGGCACGAACACCATTTCCGGCTGATAGCGGTTGGTGTAGACGGCGATCATGCGGCCGACCCCCGAGGCCGTCGCATACAGGTCGGCGACGACCATGGCGAGCAGCGCGCGTGGAATCGCAATGCGCAAGCCGGCGGCGATGAACGGCAAGGCGCCGGGCAGCACGACGTCGCGCCACAATTGCCATTCGTTCGTGCGGAACGAGCGCGCCACTTCCATCAAGCGCCCGTCCACGTTCTTGACGCCCTGATAGGTGTTGACCACCATCGGGAAGAAGGTGAAGAGTATGACGATCACGATGCCCGTCAGTTCGCCCGAGTTGAGCCAGCGCTGAATCAGCGGCGCGATGGCGATCATCGGCAGAGAGAACAGGACGGTAATATAGGTGTCCAGCGCGAGGTCGACCAGTCGGAAGCGCGCCATGACCAGGCCCAGGCCGAGCCCGCTGGATATGCCGATGACGGCGCCGATGAGCATGGTCTGGAGGCTCAGCGACAGGTAGTGCCACAGTTCGCCGCTGCCCAAGGCGACACCGAATGACTGCGCAATCAGCGAGAGGGGCGCAAACTGCAACGGGCTGGCGCGCGCGCCGAAATATTCCCAGACCCCGCCCAGCACGAGCAACACGGCGACGCGCAGGCCGATCAACTGCAACCGTTCGCGCCGCTGGACGCGCGCGGCGGCTTCATTGCGGCGCGCCGAAGTAACCACCGGCGCTGTATGGGCAGTAGTCATGCGGGCCTCGTCCTAATGCAATTCATGCCGCATCTGGTTCCAGATGTGGCTGCGCAATTCGATAAACTGGTGGCTGGTCTTGATCGCGTCGAGCGTGCGTTCGCCGGGGATGTCAATGGCAAGGATCTCGCGCACGCGCGCCGGGCGCGGCGTCAGGATCAGGACGCGGTGCCCCAGCGCCAGCGCCTCGTCGATGCTGTGCGTGATGAACACGATCGTCTTCGGCTCGCGGCCCAGGATGCCGAGCAGTTGCTCCTGCAGGATTTCGCGCGTCTGCGCGTCCACCGATGCGAACGGCTCGTCCATCAGCAGGACCTTGGGGTTCACGGCCAGCGCGCGCGCCAGACCGGCGCGCTGCTGCATGCCGCCCGACATTTGGTAGGGGTAGGCTTTCTCGAAACCGCTCAAGCCGACCATCTTGACGTAATGCATGACCGTGTCGCGGATTTCACCCTTCGGCCGGCGCTGGAGCGCCAGCCCGTAGGCGATGTTGTCGTACACGGTTTTCCACGGGAACAGTCCGAAGTGCTGGAAGACCATCGCGACATCCGGGCGCGGCTGCTTGACCTCCGCGCCGTCGATCAGGATGCGCCCGGTCGTCAGGGGAATCAGCCCGTCAATACAGCGCAGCAGCGTGGTCTTGCCGCAGCCGCTCGGCCCGAGGATCGTCAAGACCTCGTTCTCCGTGACTTGCAGGTTCAGATCCTCAAAAACGACGACGGTCCCTTCCACGTAGGTCTTGGTCGCGCCTTCCATTGCGATCTTGGTCGCGGGCATGCCGTTCTCCTGAACGAAAGTCCGGCAGACCCTCCGGGTTGGGGCAGCCCGAAGGGTCTGCAGTCTACGAGCTTAGCTGATGCTTAGTACGTGCACTTGCCGGGCGTCTCGGCGCCGGTCCAGGCCCCGCCGACCAGCTTGAGCGCTTCGTTCGTGATGGTCAGATCGTAGAAATCCTCGAACTTGGGCGCTTTGCCCGCCACGATTTCGCCCAGCTTCAGCGAGTTTTCGTTGGTCCAATCGACCTTTGCCTTGACGATGCCTGTGTTGACGGACCACATGCAGCGCTGGACGTAGATGTCGTATGCCGGCGACAGGTAATCGACCTGGTTGTTGGTCACCGTCGCGGCCAGCTTGAGGAACTCGTCCTTGTTCTTGTAGATCCAGCGGTTGGTTTCGATCAGCGCGGCGGTGAAGTTGACGAAGTCCGCGCGGCGTGCCTGGACCTGCGTGTCGTCGCCGCCCCACTGGTTGAACTGCGAGTTGGGGAATGTGTCGGCCAACTGCACCAGCACGTGCACGCCCGGCTTCTCCTTCGCCGCGCGGAACGTGTTCTCGGTGTGGTCGATGATCGCGTCGACCTGGCCGTTGACCAGCGCGGCGGTCTGGCCGGCGGTGGTCGTGATAACCCACTTCACATCATCACCCGTCATGCCGACCGTCCCCAGAATCTGGCGCGTCCACAATTCCGGGTTGCCGCCCGGCGCTTCGATCGCCACGCGCTTGCCCTTCAAGTCCTGGATGGTCTTGATTTCCGGCTGGACGATCATCGCGTTCGGATAGACCATCGACTGGCCCCAGAAGATGTGGCACTTCTGGCCGCGCGAGACGGTCACGTTGCTGCACGAGCCGAGGTCGAGTTGGCCCGCTTGCGCGGCGCGCGTCAGCGCCTGGCCGCCTTCAAACGGGATGACTTCGACGTCGAGCCCGTACTTGGCGAAAAAGCCCTTCGCGACGGCGATATTGGGCGGCGTGTGCACGAGCTTCGGCGGCGACACGGCGGCGCCGACTTTCAGTTTGACGAGCGGCTTGGGCGCGGCCGTCGGGGCGGTTGTCGGCGCGGCGGCCGCCGGCTTGGTAGGCGCGGCTGTCGGGGCGGCCGGCGCGGTCGTCGCTGCCGCAGCGGGCGCGGACGTCGGGGCGGGCGTGGCGGACGGGCCACATGCGACGAGCAGCGCCAGCAGAGCCGCCACAATCAGCCAGTGGATCTTAGTGAAGCGCATTTTCATTCTCCTCCTCAAGGAAGAATCGTTGAACTTGCTGGTCGAATCGGTTGTAACGTGCACAGTTCCGGAGGACATCACCTCCTCGCGTTTGCGGCTGTCAGTCTCAACTCCGCGCCCGTGGGTGGCGGGGCGGCTTGACGACGGTCAATTCGATTGGGTACTTCGTGATTGCTTCCTTGCCGGCCTCGGTGATGAACTATGTGCGGCCCAGGAAGATGCCGAGCAGGCCGCATGAGCCGGTTCGCCGTGCACCTTCGCAAAGTCGAAGGTCTTCATCAGGCCGCTCCTCGGTGAACGTCTCGGTTCACGATGCGCCATGATCAAAGCCACGCTACGCCAGCAACCCCCACGGCTCTTCGATCAAGGCGGCCAACGCGTCGAGGAACTGCGCGCCGCGCGCGCCGTCCACCACGCGATGATCGCACGACAGCGTCAACACCATCACGGGACGCACGGCTGGCTGGCCGTTCACCGGCACCACCCGCTCGGCGATACGCCCGACCGCGAGGATCGCCGCCTGCGGCGGGTTGACGATCGCGTTGAAGGCGTCCACGCCGTACATGCCGAGGTTGCTGAGCGTGAACGTGCCGTCGGCGATGTCGGCCGGGCGCAGCTTGCGCCCGTTGGCGCGCTCCACCAACTGCTGCCGCTGCGCCGCGATCTCGCCGATCGTCAGCCGGTCGGCATGGCGGATCACCGGCACGACGAGGCCGTCCTCGACCGCCGTCGCGATGCCGACGTTGATCTCGGCATTGGCGCGCACGGTGTTGCCGGTCCAGCTTGCGTGCAGGCGCGGGTGATTGCGCAGAGCGGACGCGACCAGTTTAACGAGCAGGTCGGTGTACGTCGGCTTGACGCCCGACCGCTTCTCGACCGCCGGAGCGATGCGCGCGCGCAGGTCAATCAGGCCGCTGGCCAGCACCTCGCGCGTTAGATAGAAGTGAGGCGCTTGCGTCCAACTGGCTGACATACGCTCGGCCATGATGCGCCAGACTGTGCTCAGTGGCGCGTCGGCCGGGGTAGCCTGCGGCTGCACAGCAACCGCAGGCGGCAGCGCCGGCACATCGGCCGCCAGCACCGCGTCGCCGGGACCGCTGCCCACCACCGCCGCGATATCGACGCCGCGCTCGACGGCCAGGCGGCGCGCCTTGGGCGAAGCGGGCAGTAACTGCGCACCATCCGACGAGGCAACCGGCGCAGTCGCCGTTGGGAACTTCTGGCTTTCGACAAACGTCAACACATCGGACTTCTCGATGCGAGGTCCGATCGCCTTTACGCTCGCCAGATCGACGCCATGCTCTTCCGCCACGCGGCGCGCCAACGGCGTCACGTCCAGCGGCGCGGCGGGCGCTTTGGCGGCAGGCGCGGTCGGCCCTTTTTCGCCGGGCGCGAGGATCAGTGCGATCGTCTGGCCGACCGGCACGACGTCGCCGGCGTGCGCGCGCACCGCACTCAAGGTTCCCGTCGCCGGCGCCTCGATCTCGACCGTGACCTTGTCGGTCTCGATCTCCATCAGCGGCTCGCCCTTGCTCACCGCTTCGCCCTCGCGCTTGCGCCACGCGATCAGCTTGCCGGTATCCTGCGCCATTTCGAGCGCGGGCATGATGACGTTCGTCGGCATGTGCGTACGCCTCAGGAGATCGCTTCGACGCGCGCGCTGCGCGTTACGGCGGCGACCATGTTCATGACGGTCGCGCTCGGCTCCGGTTCGTGCGTGCGGGTCGTCGCCAGCGGGCCGGTCGCGGTATAGTAGTGATGCCCGGCGACCATTAGTTCGTTGGCCGGGAAGCGCGTGATGATCTCGTGTCCCTTCTCGGTGACGACGATCTCTTCCTCGATGCGCGCGGCGCTCCAGCCGTCGCTCGACGGCCAGAATGTCTCCAGCGCAAAGACCATGCCGGGCTTGATCTCGTGCGGCGAGTCGAGCGAGACGAGGCGGCTGATGACCGGCTTCTCCCAGATCGCGAGGCCGACACCGTGCCCGTACTGCAGCGCGAACGCCGCTTCCTCGTCCTTGAAGCCGAACTCTTGCGCCTTCGGCCAGACGGCCGCGATTTCGCCGGTCGTGCGGCCGGGCCGCACCAGTTCGATCGCCGCGTCGAGGTAGTCGCGGCAGCGCTTGTAGGCGTCCACCATGGCCGGCGACGAATAGCCGATGACGAACGTGCGGTAGTAGCAGGTGCGGTAGCCCATGTACGACTGCAGGATGTCGTAGTAGACCGGGTCGCCGGGGCGCAACATGCGGTCCGAGAAGACGTGCGGGTGCGGGTTGCAGCGCTCGCCGCTGATGGCGTTGACCGACTCGACGTACTCGGAGCCGAGGTCGTACAGCACCTTGCTGACCAGCCCGACCGCCTCGTTCTCGCGCATGCCGGGCACCATGGCCCTGTAGAGCTCGTCGTACGCGGCGTCCACCTGGGCGGCGGCGTGCGTCAGCAGGGCGATCTCGTCCACGGTCTTGATCTCGCGCGCGTCGGACATGATCTGTTGGCCGTCGACGATCTTGATGCCTTCGGCTTCCAGCGCACGCAGGATCGGGATCTCGAGGACGTCGACGCCGAGCGCCTCGTGCATCAGGCCGCGCGCTTCGAGTTCGACGCGTATCTTGCGCGCTACGTTTTCGGCGCGGCCCATCTCCGGCGACATCGCGCCGCGCAGCAGCGGGATGCCCGCGCGCGAGCGCTCGCCCATCCACGGCGAATACAACTGGTGGTGGCGCGCCGCCGAGCCGAAGTCCCACAGGATCGGCTCGTCGTCCTGCGGCAGCAGCGTGAAGCGGCTGATCTTGTCCTGCGCCCAGGTGCCGATGTGCGTGGCGGTGATGTAGCGTACGTTGTTCATATCGAAGCAGAGCAGCGCGCCCATGTCCGATTTCTTCAACAGGTCGCGCACGCGCTGCAGCCGCTCGCGGCGCAGGCGGTCGAAGTCGATCCGCTGTTCCCAGTCAACGGCCATCGTGCCGTAGGTTTTGATGGTCATATTCTCCCCTTTACGGTCGTTTCAAAGCCCTGCAGCATGGAACAGAGCGCCAGACATTACGTGTTTGTCATCCATGTCCTATGCACGGCGGCTTCGCCGCCGTCCGCCGCTTTGCGGCGGGCACAGGGCATGCATAACAATCTGAGGCGCGTGCTTACGCCCTTCCGCACAGCGTCTTCGCCATTTCAAACACGGCTTGCTCGGTCGGCACCGTCGCGTCCTCCAGCGGCGGCGAGAACGGCGTCGTCTGCGCCTGCCCGCAACAGGCGTTGACCATCTCACACACCGGTGTGCGGTCGCCTATGCCGGAACACTTGCAGCCAAATCGAACTCCACCCGCATGGTGCGCCCCAATGTGTCTGACGCATCCAGCACCTCGATGCCAACCAACTTCTCCTGTCCGTCGAAGTCCGCGTGCACGCCGGGTGAGACCGTTTCCGTGCGCGCCGCCCGTGTGCCCGGCTCTGCGAACCAGATGTAAAGCAGGTCGCGCCGGCTATCGTATTCGATTTTCATGTCATGCACCCTTTCGCGGAAACTGCCCACCGTAACGCGCTTTAGCGGTCAGTAACACAATCTGATCTTCCACCCGCTTGAAGCATACCGACACTTCTTTTTCGGCGTATAATCTGTTCTCCCAGTCGGCGTTGAACGACAGAACAATCACCTTGCCGATCATGCCGGGCTTGACGTCGTCAGCGTCCCAGCCCTCGTTGATCGCGCGCTCCACCTCGGCGCGCGTGATACCGCGTTGCGCCATACGCGCCGTAATATGCGGATGGAAATCGGCGTCGCTTAAATGTATCATGCCCTTCCGCACAGCGTCTTCGCCATTTCAAACACGGCTTGCTCGGTCGGCACCGTCGCGTCCTCCAGCGGCGGCGAGAACGGCACCGGCACGTCCATCGCGCCGATGCGCTTGACCGGCGCGTCGAGATAGTAGAACGCGCCGTCGGCGATGATCGAGGCGAGCTCGGCCGTCGCGCCGTAGCGCTCGTAGCCCTCGTCGATGACCAGCGCGCGCGACGTCTTCTTCGCCGAGTCGATCAGCGCCTGCTTGTCGAGCGGGAAGAGCGTGCGCGGGTCGATCACCTCCGCGCTGATGCCGAGCGTCGCCAGCATCTCGGCCGCGCCGAGCGCGACGTGCACCATGCTGCTCGTTGCGACCAGCGTGATGTCGTCGCCGGCGCGCTTGATGTCGGCCACGCCGAACGGGATCGTGTAGTCGCCGGCCGGTACCGGGCCTTTCAGTTTGTACATCATCTTGTCTTCGAAGAACGCCACCGGGTTGTCGTCGCGGATCGCGGTCTTGAGCAGCCCCTTGGCATCGTATGGGGTGGACGGCAGCACGACCTTCAGCCCCGGCACGTGGCTGAACCAGGCGTGCAGCGACTGCGAGTGCTGCGCGGCCGAGCGGCGCGTCGCGCCGAGCGTCGTGCGCATGACCAGCGGCACCTTGAGCTTGCCGCCCGACATATAGTGGATCTTCGCCGCCTGATTGACCATCTGATCCATCGTCAGCGTGATGAAGTCGCCGAACATGATGTCCACGACCGGCCGCAGACCGGTCATCGCCGCGCCGACGCCGAGGCCGGTGATACCTGCCTCGGAGATCGGCGTGTCGAGCACGCGCTCGGGGCCGAACTCCTCAACGAGCCCGGATAGCACCTTGAACGGCGTGCCCGCCTCGGCCACGTCCTCGCCCATGATGAACACGGTCGAGTCGCGCCGCATTTCCTCGGCCAGCGCCTCGCGGATCGCCTCGCCGTATGTCAGTTCACGTTCTGGCATGATGGTCTCGCTTGATTCGTTGTCCGTAGGGGCACGCTGCCGCGTGCCCGCTGGGCGCATGCAATGCGCCCCTACGCGCTACGCGTACACGTCCTGCGTCACCTCGCGCACGTCGGGGAACGGCGCGTTCAGCGCAAACTCCGCGCCCGCCTCGATCTCCGCGTGCACATCGGACTCGATGCGCTCCAGCACGCCCCGGTCGGTCAGGCCCGCGCCGATCAGCCAGTCGGCCAGCGTCTGCAGCGGGTCGCGCTCGGTCCGCCACTGCGTCTCTTCGTCTTTCGAGCGGTAGTAGGCGCGGTTGATGTCGCCGACGTGGTGGCCGTGATAACGGTAGGTGTGGCAGAGCAGGAACGCCGGCCCCTCGCCGCGCCGCGCGCGCTCGACCAGCCGCCCGGCCGCCCCGTACACCGTGCGCACATCCTGCCCGTCCACCTCTTCGGCATGGATGCCGAACGCCGCCGCGCGCGCCATCAGTTCGCCGGCCGCCGTCTCGCGGCGGTGCGTGTACTCGTTGTAGAGGTTGTCCTCGCAGACGTAGATCACCGGCAACTTCCACAACTGCGCCATGTTCATCGCTTCGTAGAGCAGGCCCTGGCCCAGCGCGCCGTCGCCGAAGAAGCAGACCGCCACGCGCCCGTTGCCGAGCCGCTTGGCCGCCAGCGCCGCGCCGGTCGCCAGCCCCTGGCTGCCGCCGACGATCGCGTTCGCGCCGAGGTTGCCGGTGTCCTGGTCGGCGATGTGCATCGAGCCGCCCTTGCCGCGGCAGTAGCCCGCTTCCTTGCCGAGCAGTTCGGCAAACATCCGGTCGGGCGCGGCGCCTTTGGCCAGGCAGTGGCCGTGGCCGCGATGCGTGCTCGTGATGTAATCGTCGCGGCGCAGCGCCTCGCAGACGCCGACGGCGACCGCCTCCTCGCCGATGTACAGGTGCGCGAGGCCGGGCATCTGCGCGTGCGTGTAGAACTCGTTGACCTTCTCCTCGAACGCGCGGATGCGCGCCATTTGCGCGTACATGTGAAGGACCTGCTCGACATCGACGGGCGACGCCGGAACGGCGGGTGCTGATGAAGTCATAGGCACACCTGGTTGCTTGTCAGCCGGGAAATGACGAAGCCTCAAACCACGGGGTCTGAGGCTCCACTGTCTTGACGCACTTGCCGCAAATGGTCCTGCATCGCCGCGCGCGCGGCGACCGGGTCGTGGCGCGTGACGGCATCGAGAATGCGCTTGTGATGCGACTGCCCGCGCTGGGCGCCGCCATTCACGCGGAAGATCTGCGAGCGCTGCTCGCGCAGCAGATCGACGATCGGGTCGATCAGGTTGAGGATGAGCGGGTTGTCGGTCGCTTCGGCCAGCGTCAGGTGGAAGTCGAGGTCGGCCTCGATGAACGTGTCCGAATCGGACAGCGCGGCATCCATCGCGGCGACCGCATCGTTCAGCGCTGCGATGTGCTCGGCCTGCGCGCGGACGGCGGCCAGCGCGGCGATCTCCGGCTCGAAGATCTCGCGCACCTCGACGAGTTGCCGCACCGCCTCGCGGCCGCCGAACTTCATGGCGAGATCAAGCGAGTGGCGCACGGCGCGCGAGGTGCCGTTGGTGATGAACGTGCCGCGCCCGGGCTGCACATCAACCAGCCCTTTTTCGGAAAGCGACTTGATCGCCTCGCGCACCGCCGTGCGGCTGACGCCGAACTGGACGCCCAAATCGCGCTCGGTCGGCAGTTGGTCGCCGACCTTGAGGTCGCCATTCGTGATCCGTAGCTCGATCTGGCTGACGATCTGCTCGTACAGCCGTTCGGCGCGGATGGTTTTGTAGGCGGGTGCGCTCATCGTGGAGGTATGATGGTATGATGATACGACCAGTTGGTGGAAAAGTCAATACCAAATTCTAGAAACTTCCGCATGGAATAGTTACGAATATGTCCAGTTGATGTCTTGGATTCGATCCTTCCTGATCGTTCCGGTAGTCACCCCGGGAACGACGGCTTTGCCTTGACTTGCTCCAAAACAACCTTCCTTTTGGGCACCATGATACACCTCTTTAGCTGAGTTGAGGCTTGACGGTCCGAGAGTTTAGCCTATACTTGCGATGTAAATGCAAGCTTTGGGCGGATGGTCCCCACAAACACCCCAGAGCGGAGATCATGCGGCGGTTCCCGTTCAAACGAGTGTTTATGTTCACGCAGGATGAGCTTCCCAGGTTCGTCTTTGGAGCTAATATGACAAGTGGTCAAATCGCTTCCAGTGTTGTGTCAGTTGGGCATGAGATTGCCACAATAAATGTAACGATTGGACCGAGATTCCTTAATCTGTTCAGCGAGCAATTGTACTCGTCTCCAAATAAAGCCTTTGAAGAGCTCGTGTCAAATTCTTGGGATGCTGGAGCACAGCATGTATACATCGGCGTACCTGCGAACTTAGATGATTCGTCCGCGGCTGTATGGGTATTGGACGACGGCGAATCAATGGATTTGAAAGGCTTACAAATTCTATGGCACGTTGCTGAATCACCGAAGAGGAACGCTCCTGCCGCAAGCGGCCGACCACAGATTGGCAAGTTCGGGATAGGTAAACTCTCTACTTATATTTTGGCAGACGAAGTCACATATGTATGCAAGTCGGGCGATGGGTTGATCCGAGCTGTAACCATGGACTATCGCAGAATCGATGAAGCAGCTGGAAGCCATTTGGATTTAAGCGTACCATCTCTGGGACTTGGTGTACGTGTCATTGAGGAAAAAGACCTCGGTGCATTGCTAGCTGATCTTCCCGCAGCCAAAGAGATTCTCGAGCTAATTAGCAACGGAGTACCAAAGCCGAAGAGCGACAGCCTTTGGAATGACGACTATGGTGCTGATACTCCCCCTCCAACTGACAATCTTGGGACTTGGACACTGGTCTTACTAACGCATCTAAAACCAAAAGGCAGAGCAATGCAGGCAGGTTGGATACGTCGAATATTGCGCACGGCATTGCCTTTGGGCTCCACGATAACGATTGTATTCAACGAAGAGGCTCTGTGGCCGTCGAAAATTGAAAAGGGTCTTGCAAAGGAATGGCGCATCGGCCCAGGTCTTGGCATTCCAACGATTTCGATACCTGGCGACTCCGATGATGAGGAGGTATATCGAGTAACAGAAGCGGACAATCCGGTTCCACATGTCACGATAGAAGGTATGGAAGGGCAAGTTACTGGCTTCGTCCGCCTGTATGAGGATTCGATTTCTGGAGGCAAGAGTGAGGCATTGGGTTTCTCAAATGGATTCTTCGTGAATATTTATGGACGTGTCGTAAACTCGACTGATCCGTACTTTGGATTGGACGATCTCAGCCACACAGTTTGGTCCAAATTTCGTGCGACGATACGTGCCGATGGTCTGGACGATCAGATCGCCGTAAATCGCGAGGAACTTCAGGAGACGGAGTCATTAAGGATCTTCAAGGGGTTTTTGCGAGCCATATTCAATAAGGCTCGTGTCGAGCATACCAAGTTGATTCGGGCAGCGTGGGCTGATGTCGGCGACGCCCTGGTCGAGTCTTGGAACGCGATGCCAATAGAGCCCTTACATCGTATAGTTCTTGAACGTTTGGAAAACCGTACAGATCTGCCGGAGTTCATTGAGGTATCTGGCGATGTGGACGAAGACAAGCTCAGGAATGAATGGGATCAGACCGCAAAAGATCGCCCAGGGGCACTGATTAACAATGTGTTATTTGAGTCATCGAAGCCGGAAGACCCATTGGTACACTATGATGTCCATAAGCGCCAAGTCTTAGTTAACAGCAGTCACCCATTTGCTGTCGAGCATTTCGGCACGGTTGAGCAGCAACAACTCTTGCGCGATACTGCGCTGATTGAGTTACTAACTGATGCATATATGGTGGATATCGGCATCAACGACGATCAAGTGCATGATGTTCGAGAATACCGCGATCAGGTTCTTCGAACAATCGCGCGAGTTAATCGCCAATCCGGGGGGCAAATTGCAAGCATGTTAATGGATGCCACATCACATGCCAAAGCCTTGGAACATATTGTCGGGGATGCGCTTGATTATTTAGGCTTAAGTGTGCGCCGCCTTGGCCAGCATGGACAACCCGAAGGAGTAGCGACGGCTCCAGTGTCGCCGAAGAAACTATCGATGAAGCAACCTGACAAGATTGCCACCTATAGTTTTACTTACGATGCAAAATCCACGACCAAACGCAAGGCAAAGACGGCAAATCTAACAATCGCGGGACTCAAGAAGCATCGCATTGATGAAGAGGCAGACTATACATTGATGATCGCACCAGATTACCAGGTGGCAGAACTTCTGCTTTCGGAGTGCGAACAGAACCAGATAACGCCAATGAGAGCTGGTGATTTGGCACGGCTCGTAATGTTGACCGCGGCTACTGGACCAATCGATCTGGAGCTATTTAGAGAAATCTTTGCTTTCACGAACCCTGATGATGTTGGAGCGTGGGTCAAAAACCTCATTGAGAAGACAATCAAGGAACCACGACTATCTCTGGATTTGTTTTTTCAGGCTCTTAACAGCATAGGCTATACTGGGCCGAATGCAATTCATACATCCCTTATTGCTGATAGGATAGCTCAAGCCTCCAAAGGGAAAGTCCATCCCAACAGAGTATCCCTTAACAGTCTAGTGAGTGGCCTTCAAGTACTTGTGCCCAATCTGATCAGGTTGAGTCCAGACGGCACGCTGTTCTTAAGCACTTCACCGGAAAAACTACGCAGCGCTATCCAGTTGCAGATAAGTGAAGTTCCTGAGGAAATCCGATTTGGCCTCGGCAAGCAGGTGTCATAAACCTTAAATGACAGCCCAGAAGCTTGAACCCATCCATCCATTCCCGGCACGCATGGCTCCGGAAATTGCCCTGGATCAATGCCGGGCCTTTCCGCGCGGGTCAGTCGTGCTTGACCCAATGGCTGGGTCTGGAACTACGCTGCGCCTAGCCGCAGAGCATAACCATAAGGGCATCGGCTTTGACACAGATCCACTTTCAGTGTTACTTGCATCTGTATGGACAACGCCAGTTGATGTGCTTGAATTAATGCGCGTAGGCCACGACGCCATCTCTTGTGCGAAGAAAATTAAGCTGGCCCAGATTGCCCTGCCTTGGATTGACGATGACGAGCCAACAAAAGCCTACATTGACTTTTGGTTCGGCGTGAAGCAACGCAATGATTTAAGGAAGCTCTGCTACTGTATTGCTCCCATCCAGGGTTCAATTGGCGATGTACTGCGCCTTGCAATTAGCAAAATCATAGTTACAAAACAGAGAGGCGCTTCTCTAGCATGGGATGTGTCACATGGACGGCCTCACAAGGTCAAGGAAAGGAATGATTTTCAGGTACTCGACGGATATGAGCAAGCTTTGAAGCGGATTGCAAATCTATTGAAAGACCAACCGCCGCCAGGCAACGTGCAGATCCACATTGGTGATGCTCGATTCATGCACTCTATAGCTAACAATTCTGTCGATGTCGTCATGACATCTCCGCCTTATCTCAACGCAATTGACTATATGCGCGGACATCGATTGGCCTTGGTATGGCTTGGCTATCGCATGGGAGATTTGGGTGCAATCAGATCGGCCAATATTGGCGCAGAACGCCGGTTGACAGATATTGAACAAATTCGATTGGCAAATGAGCTGCTTGCACATATTCGATTCGACGGCGACCTCTCCACTTCCCACAAGGGAATGATACAGCGTTATGCATTCGATATGTATACAGTAATAACCGAATTTCATCGCGTGTTACGGCATGGAGGAAAGTTGGTAATCGTTATTGGCAATTCTCACTTAACGGGCGTATTGGTCGACAACGCATTAATTCTATCGCATATCGCCGATAGGATCGGGTTACAATCGACAGCGCGACACGAACGTGCTATTCCTGCTAATAGACGCTACTTGCCACCGCCACGCAAAGCCGAACGGACGACCCTGGACAATAGAATGTTGACAGAAACGATATTAGCATTCGACCGGCCTTGATGGAGATGCTGGTGCCCAAGCGTGTCATCTACCGGCACGCAGGAGACCGCAGAGGGACGGCCGCACCCAAAAGAGCCCGATGGCTAATAACTAGTATCGTGTCGCAGCTTGAAGGTTGTGCGACGGGTGGATAATTGTAACGGGAGAACCGAAGTTTTTCTAGGCGCTCACCATGCCAACAAGCGCATATCTCTCTGCCGCCACACGGAGCGCTTCGTCGCAACCGCAACACAAACCGCCGCGCTGATCAGCGCGGCGGTCTTGCGTTGCTTTCCGCGCGGCTCGCTGGAAACTCTCGCTGCCTTGCCGGATCATCGCTATGCCATCTGGGAGGCCGCCTGCCGACTTAAAATTCGCGCATCGTGCTTGACAGAATAGAACAAATGTGCTAAACTGAGTTCGTGCCGGATGCGGTGTCCCTGCATCGACATGGCGTTTGAATCCGATCGGATTTCGACCGCTCGCGTTTGAATAATAACGTGCCCCGGACCAATGAAATCGGCCCAATCGGGCAAACTGTGCTGATTCTTTGAAAAACGCGGGAAATCAAACGCTGTCATCGGTGGGCTTGTCCCCGGAGCTATCCAGCGCGCGGCATGCGCTCCGCCGCCACACGGAGCGCTTCGGCGTAACCACGGCGAGAGTGACTGGCATCCGAGCGGCAGCGGCGAGTTCGATCTGGTGCGGCTGCACATACGCCTTGACCAAGCTCAACAATTTCACGCGCCGACACAGCAACGGGTTCGCGGAAGGCGACAATCTGAAGATCAAGTCGATCAATTGGCGTGCCTTTGGCTACCGTAACTTCAACAGCTTCCGTCACCACGTTCTGACACCTTTTGAGCCCCGTTACCGGTAAAGCCGGGAGAGCCGGCTTTGGAAAAGCCCTGGGTCAACTCGTCGGGTTAGACAGCGGCACCCGGCCGTGCCATAATCAGCCTGTCGCCAGTCGCATGCCGGCATCGTTGAGACGCGGCGCGCAGTCGACGAAATGCGCGTATGCGTCGCAACGTCCGCAGCGAACACGCCCGCTTATGCCTGAACTGCCTGAACTCGAAGTCGTCGCCGAAGTCCTGCGCCGCCGCGTGGTGGGCCTGCGTGTCGGGGGCGTCGAGCTGTTTCGCGGCAGCGCGATCGTCGTGCGCGACCTGACACATGTGGGATTCGCCGAGCACATGACCGGCGCAACGCTTGCCGGCGCCACGCGGCGCGGCAAGTTCCTCGTCTGCCCGCTGGAGCCGGCGGCCGGCGACGCACTGTTCCTCGTCATCAACCCCAAGCTGACCGGGCGATTGCAGCTCGTCGCGCCCGCCGAGAAGCGGCACGCCAAGACACACATCGTCTGGTCGCTGTCCGATGGCCGCGAGCTGCGCTACATCGACCAGAAGACGATGGGCCAGGTCTACCTGACGCCCGATACCGCCGTAGTGCCGGACTTCGCCGGCATGGGCCCCGAGGCGCTGGAGATCACCCGCGAGGCGTTCCGCGAGCGCATCCGGCGCTTCCGCGGCGAGATTAAGGGCGTGCTGACGCGCGGCGACTTCGTGGCGGGCATTGGCAACGCGTACGCCGACGAGATCCTCTGGGCGGCGCGCCTCTACCCGTTCCGCAAGCGCACGCAGTTGAAGCCGCCCGAGATCGACGCGCTCTACGACGCGATGCGCGCGACGCTGAGCGATGCGACGGAGAAGGTGCGCGCCGAGATGGGTGAGAACATCCACCTCAAGCCGCGCGACTTCATGGCCGTGCACATGAAGAGCGGCGAGCCGTGCCCGCGCTGCGGCGCGACCATCTCGCTGATCGGCGCGAACCAGCGCATCACAAACTTCTGCCGCACCTGCCAGCCGGGCGGCATGTTCCGGGGCATGTGATGCCAATCCGTATCAAAACAGAATTCAACACAAAGGCACAAAGACACGAAGAAAACAAGAATTTCTTTGTGCCTTCGTGTCTTTGTGTTGATCGGTTTGCCTTTCGGCGGCATCGGTGATGCCCTATCTGTCGGTTGTCTCCGTCGGCGAGATCACGATTGACCACTACCTCGATCTCGGCCAAACATTTGTCGGCGGCATCTCGCTCAACTTCGCGGTGAACTGCAAGCGCGCCGGCGCGGAACAGGCGGCGCTGATCAGCCGCGTGGGCACGGCCGACACGGAGCGCGTGCGCGCCAAACTATCTGCCGAGGGCGTCGATGACTCGCATGCGCGGGTGCTCGCCGGCCCGACCGCCGTGCAGGCGATCGACGTGACGTCCGATGGCGAGCGCATCTTCCCGCCCGGCGGCTACCGCCCCGGCGTGCTCGACGGCTTCGTGCTCGACGACGCCGACATGGAGTTCATCCGGCAGCACAACGTCCTCGCTTGCGCCTGCTTCCGGCAGGCGGAGCCGCTGTTCCGACAGGCGCTGGCCGTGCCGTTCGAGGGCGCGCGCGTCGCCGACTTCCTCGACCTGTCTGACTTCGGCGGCGACCCGCAGACGATTGCGCGGTACGCCGACCGGCTTGCCATCGCGTTCGTCAGCGGCGATGAGGCGCTGGTCGATGCTCTGCGCCCCCTGTCGCGCGCCACGTCATGCATCTGCGTCGTCACGCACGGTGCGCGCGGCAGCACCGCGCTGTCCGGCGGCGTGCTCGCGCGCCAGCCCGCCGTGCCGGTGCCGCGCGTCATCGACACCACCGGCTGCGGCGACGCGTTTCAGGCCGCCTTCACCGTTTCCTATCTGCGCGACGGCGATATCGCCCGCGCACTGAACGCCGGCGCGACACTGGCCGCCGTCGTCGCGCAGCATTACGGAGCCACCGGATGACCCGCTTTCGAGAGATCTTCCCGAACCCCAAACCGATCGTCGGCATGATCGCCCTGCCGCCGCTTCCGGGCTACCCCGAGTTCACGCGCATCGACGCGTACATCGAGCGCGCGCTGGGCGACCTGCGCGCGCTGGAGGACGGCGGCGCGGACGGCGTCTGCGTCGAGAACGACTACGACCACCCGCACACACTGACTGGCGGGCCGGAGATCATCGCGTCGTTCACGCGCATCGTGAGCGAGGTGATGCGCCACGCGCGCGTGCCGGTCGGGCTGGAGGTGCTGCTGAACGACTGGCGCGCTTCGCTGGCGATCGCGCTGGCGACCGGCGCGCAGTTCATCCGCATGGACTTCTTCGTCGACCGCGTGCGCATCAAGGCCGGCGTGATCGAGCCGGAGCCGGAGGCGGTGCTGGCCTACCGCGCGCGCATCCGGGCCGAGCACGTCGCGCTGTTCACCGACGTGCAGGTCAAATACAGTGAGTCGCTGGAGCCGGGCAAGCGGCTGTCCACCTCGGTGCGGCAGGCGGTGCAGCATGGCGCGGATGCCGTGATCGTCACCGGCCGCGAGACCGGCCAACCGCCGACGCTGGATGACGTGCGCGAGGCGCGCGAGGCGGCTGGCGACTTCCCGGTGTTGCTCGGCAGCGGCACCGCGCCCGGCAACGCCGGCGCGCTGCTGCGTGTCGCCGACGGCGCGCTGGTCGGCACGTCGCTCAAAGATGGCAGCGACTGGCCGTACACCGTCGTGCCGTCGCGCGTGCGCGCGCTGATGGACGTGGTGCGCGGCGTGCGCGCCAATCCCGCCCTATGAGGCTGCTATGAACCCTGTGCAACTGCCTTCCGATTACGCCGAGCGCGTGTATGCCGGCGTGCTGGGCAAGCTGATCGGCGTCTATCTCGGCCGCCCGTTCGAGGGCTGGACCCGCGCGCGCGTCGAGCGCGAGCTTGGCGAGGTGCGCGACTACGTCAACGCGCGCATGCCGGGCAAGCCGCCGATCGTCGTGCCCGACGACGACGTGAGCGGCACGTTCACGTTCCTGCGCGCGCTGTCCGACCACGGCGCGTCGCCGGCACTGACCGCCGCGCAGGTTGGCCAGACCTGGCTGAACTACCTGATCGAGCGGCAGACGGTGCTCTGGTGGGGCGGCATGGGCAACTCGACCGAGCACACGGCGTACATGCGGCTCAAGTGCGGCGTCCCCGCGCCGCGCTCCGGTTCGATCGCACTCAACGGGCAGGTGGTGGCCGAGCAGATCGGCGCGCAGATCTTCATCGACGGCTGGGGCATGGTCGCGCCCGGCCGCCCGGCGCTCGCCGCCGACCTGGCGCGCAAGGCCGCCTCGGTCAGCCACGACGGCGAGGCGCTGCACGCCGCCGTCCTCATCGCCGCGATGGAGGCGCAGGCGTTCGTTGAGCGCGATATGGACAAACTGTTCGAGACCGGACTGTCGTTCATCCCGCCGGACAGCCTGATTGCCAGGCTCATCAGCGACGTGCGCCGCTGGAGCGCGCTCGATGAAGACTGGCGCGCCACGCACGAGCGGATCGCCGCGACGTACGGCTACGACAAGTACGGCGGCAACTGCCACGTCGTGCCGAACCACGCGATCATCATCCTGTCGCTCGCCTATGCGCCCGACGACTTCGCGCAGGCGCTGATGATCGCCAACACGGCCGGCTGGGACACCGACTGCAACAGCGGCAACGTCGGTTGCCTGCTCGGTATCAAGGACGGCCTCGGTGCGATCGATCGCGGCCCGGTCGACTGGCGCGGTCCGGTGGCCGACCGGCTGTATCTGCCGACCGCCGACGGCGGCCGTTGTATCAGTGACGCCGTGCAGGAAGCGGAGCGCGTCGTCGCGCTCGGCCACGCGCTGGCCGACCTGCCGTATGCGCCGCCCAAGCGGGGCGCGCGCTTCCACTTCAGCCGGCCGGGCGCGGTGCAGGGCTTCCATGCCGAGGGGGATGGCGCGCGGCTGTCGAACATCGTGCGCGGCGGCAGCCGCATGCTGGCGCTGCATCACGCCGGCGTGGCGCGGATGAGCACGCCGACGTTCCTGCCGGAGGAGGCGTTCCGGATTACCGGCGGCTACCAGTTGCCGGCCTCGCCCACGCTCTACGCCGGGCAAACGGTCGAGGCGGCAGTCGTCAGCGACAGCAGCGCGCAGGCCGCGCTGTTCGTACGCATGTACGGCGCGGACGACCGCCTGGTCGAGGCGAGCGGCCCGGCCGTGATGGTGCGCGCGGGTGAATCTGCGCGCCTGACGTGGTCGCCGGCGGTGGTCGACGGCTCGCCGATCGCCGAGGTCGGCGTGGCGGTGCAAGACGCGACGCCGGGCACGCTCTATCTCGATGCGCTGACCTGGTCGGGCGCACCGGACGTGACGCTGCGGCCGCCCGCGCACAACGGCGCGCGCTGGGCGCGCGCCTGGGTGCAGGCGTGCGACGATGCGTGGTTCCGCAGCAACGGCCTGCGCGTCATGCAGGACGAGGGCGCCGGCCTGCTGATCCAGGGCGAGCGCGGCTGGCGCGACTATGCCGTGCGCGCGACCGTCGTGCTGCACATGGCGCAGCGCGCGGGCATCGCCGCTTGCGTGCAGGGCACGCGCCGCTACTACGCGCTGCTGCTGTGCGACGACGGCATGGCGCGACTGGTCAAGGCGCTGGATGGCGAGCGCGTGCTGGCCGAGACGGCGTTCGCGTGGGCGCTCGATGGCGCGTACGACATGCAGTTGAACACGGCGGGCGAGCGGCTGACGGCGATGATCGACGGGCGCGTGCTGTTCGATCTGCGTGACGACGACCGGCCGCTGAATGAGGGCGCGGTCGCGCTGGTGATTGCGGAGGGGCGGCTGGATTGCGCGGCGGTGGCCGTGCGGGGCTTGCCCAGGTCGTAGGGACAGGTCTCTGATACTGTTTCCAAATGAGTATGTCCGCATGTGCTTGTACAGGTATGTGCGGCACGACACGAATCGTCGCCCTCCCCGTTGGCTTTTCCCCTTCTCCCCCGCGCGCGGGGGAGAAGGGGCCAGGGGATGAGGGGGTCGCGAATTGCGTGCGCACAGCTACTATGAGGACATAGTCAAAGTGAAACAGTATGACATCTCAAAGGGTGCGACACGTGGCCCGTCCCACCGGGCCGAGACCCGCCGCCACGCGGATGCGCCGTCAGTGCGCAGTCCGCACGGGTTGCGATGCCCCCTCGCCGTTCGGTATTCGGTATAATGAGCGTGGCGCGTAGTGGCGCGCCTGCCATGCCTATTCAAACTCGCACAGGCCCGGATGCGCGGCCACTGATCGTCAACGTGCGCCGCGAGTCGATCATTCTGATGGAAGGCGCCGACCGTGAATACACGTTCGACCGGGCCGGGCGGCTGGTCGGCGTGTTCCGTGACGGCCGGCGCTACCGGCGCAGCCTGCAAAACACAGTGCTGGCCAAACAGGCCGGACCGCGCCGGGGCGTCTCGGCGCGCCTGCGGCGCATGCTGGCCGCCGCCGAGGTGCAGGCGCTGGTGGATGAAGCGTACGGCTTTGCGCGCGGCGCGGCGGCGCGGCTGGACGATGCGCCCCAAACACGCGACGCGCTGGCGCGCGTGGCCGGCTACGACTACGCGCGGCTGGAGCGCGAGCGCGCCGACTTCGACCGGCTCTACCGCCCGATTACGATTCTGCCGCCCGACCAGTACCTGGCGCTCTACCTGCAGGCGACCGAGGGCTGCTCGTACAACGACTGCGCGTTCTGCGGTTTCTACCAGGACCGGCGCTTCCACGTCAAGTCGCTCGACGAGTTCCGAGCGCACGTGCGCGACGTGCGCGCCTTCTTCGGCGACGGGCTGAGCCTGCGGCGCAGCCTGTTCCTCGGCGATGCCAATGCGCTGGTCATCCCGCAGCGCGAGATCGTGCCGCTCTTCGACCAATTGAACGCCGACCTGGCGATCCTGCCGCGCGATCTGGCTGCCCCGGCGCGCGCGGCGCGGCAATTCGCAAACCCGGTACACTTCCACGGCATCTACTCGTTCATCGACGCCTTCTCGACGAAGCGCAAATCGGCGCAGGACTATGCGGAACTGGCCGGGCGCGGCCTGCGGCGCGTGTACGTCGGGCTGGAAACGGGCGATGCGGAGTTGTTGCGTTTCCTCGGCAAGCCGAACACGCCGGGCGAGGTAATCCACCTGGTCGAGAGCTTGAAGGCGGGCGGGGTCGCCGCCGGCGTGATCGTGCTGGCGGGCGCAGGGGGCGCGACCTACGATGAACGGCACGTGCGCGAGACCGCGCGCATCGTCAATGCGATGCCGCTCGACCGCCACGACCTGATCTATCTTTCCGAACTGGTGGACTACCCCGGCTCGACCTACTCCATGCGAGCGCGTGCCGCCGGCCTGGCGCCGCTGCCGCAGCCGGCGATCGAGCAGCAGATGTTCCATCTGCGCGAGTCGTTCGTCTTCCGCGATCCGGCCAACGCCCCGCGCGTGTCGTACTACGACATTCGCGAGTTCGTCTACTGATGTGCCAACGGTCCGCACAGGCTTTCACAACCGGTGAGGGGCTACCGTGCTGTTTCCTCTGCGCTAAATCACCCCCTCGGCCCGCAGCGTCTCAACCGTCCCCGCATCGTAACCCAGCAGTTCGCGCAGCACCTCGGCGGTGTGCTGCCCGAGCAACGGCGGCGGCGAGTGCACGCCCACGGGCGTCTCGCTGAACTTGTACGGCACACCGAGCAGCTTGAGCTTGCCGGCCGTTGGGTGATCGACCTCGACGACCATCTCGCGGTGCAGGACTTGCGGGTCACTCAGCGTCTGCTCCAGCGAGTTGATGCGCCCGGCCGGCACGCCGGCTTCCCGCAACTGTGCCAGCACGTCGTCGACTGAGAATGTTGCGAACGCATCCTCCAGGATCGGGAACAGTGCGGCGCGGTTCGTGACGCGACTTGGGTTGGTGGCGAACCGTGCGTCGGTGGCGAGTTCGGGCTTGCGGACGATCCGCGCCAGCTTGGCGAATTGACCGTCATTGCCGCACGCCAGCACGAAATAGCCGTTGGTGCACTTGAACACCTCGTACGGCACGACGGTTGAGTGGGCGTTGCCATACTTGCGCGGCGACTGGCCGGTCACGAGCGTGTACTGGCCGAGATTGGCCAGCCACGCCACCTGCGACTCCAGCAGCGAGAGGTCCACCCGCTGGCCGATGCCGCTCCGGTCGCGCGCGCGCAGCGCCGCGATGATGCCGGTCGCCGCATACATGCCGGTCGTGATGTCCACGATGGCGATCACATGGCGGTACGGCATGCCGTCGATCGGGCCGGTCAGCGACATCAGCCCGCCCTCAGCCTGGATGACAAAGTCGTAGCCCAGCCGCCCCTCGTCTGGCCCACCCCGGCCGTAGCCGCTGATGTTGCAGTAGATGAGTCCCGTATTGAGCTTCCGCAGTTCTTCGTACCCAAGCCCCCAGCTCTCCATAGTCCCGGATTTGAAGTTTTCGATCAGGACGTCGGCCTTTGTAACCAGCGCACGCAGGATGTCGCGCGCTTTGGGGTGCGCGAAGTTGAGCGTGATGCCTTTCTTGTTGCGGTTTACGCTCAGGTAGTAAGCGCTCTCGCCGCCGGCGAACGGCGGCCCCCACTGGCGCGTGTCATCGCCGCGTCCCGGCTGCTCGACCTTGATCACTTCCGCGCCGAGATCGGCCAGGTTCATCGTGCAGAACGGCCCGGCCAGCACGCGTGTCAGATCGATAACCAGTATGTCATCCAGTGGTTGTGGCATGCAGTTCCTCGTGGTTGGCGAAATGGGCGGCATGCAGCTGCCGGCGCTCTCTGTTATACCAGAAGCGGACGGATAACTCAATCGCGGCGCGGGGCGGCAGACCCGAAGGGCTTTTCGCAACGCAATTCATGCGCAATCGGCCTTGAGTAAACCCTTCGGGTCTGCGCGGCAAGGTAGGCCTGCGTAAAAAAGCAAGGCACAAAGGAAACCGCGGTTTCCTTTGTGCCTTGGTGACTTGGTGTTGAGCTATATCAGTTCAGATTATCCCACTCGAACTCGTCCTCGTATTCCTCGTCGTCCTCGGGGTGCGTCATGTAGTACAGCGACAGCAGCGGAAAGTCGGCCTCGATCGTCGTGCCGCCGACTTCCAGCGTCAGGATCGTGGATAGCCACGGATACGGCGCCAGATCATCTTCGCTGATCAGCACATCGGTCACATGCCGGTCGGTCAATCCCGCGATCTGCTTGCGCACGCTCGCAATCGCGTCGTCGTCATCGTCCACGGAATTGCCGCAGTCCGGGCACAGCAGCGGTATCACGTGGCCGTCGGCGAAGACCAGCGACAGGGTGATCTCCGTCTCATCGTCGTCCGGAATCGGCATGAAGCGGAAATCTTCCAGGTCCGTCTCTTCGAGACAGTCCATCAGCGATTCGACGGCGCAGATCCACTCGCCGTCCTCGGTATAAACCATCGGGATATTATGCGATTTGCACAGGTTAAAAACCTGTCCGGCCGGCAGGCTCTGCGGCTGTGCGCGTTCGACAATTGGGTGTGCGGGCTCCGCCATAGGTTTGTTTTTCACGTCAGCGAATTCGGTTGTTGCCGTACGGGCCTATTTTACCTGACTCCGGCCAAATCCGGTTTTGGGCGTGCCGCGCAGCGCGATAAACCGCCAAGCGCCATGGCTGCGATGGCGCATGGTCTGTTGAGTATACGCGCTGCCAAGACGCCTGTATGCTATAATCTGCTTGCTGTAACGCGGTTTTGTGATGAGTATATCCCCAAGCGATTGCTATATGTGTCAGTACTGTATAGCAATCGCCGCCCTCCCCCCGGCCCCCTCCCAGCAAAGCTGGAAGGGGGAGTGAATCAAAGGGGGTGACAACGGCCTTGCCACCAGCTATGGGGACATGATCAAACTGAAACTGTATAACTCTCGCAAAGGAGATTTTCCCCTCATGGTTGACTTCGATCTTTCCCCCGAACAGAAGCTGCTGAAGGATACGGCCAAAGACTTCGCCGATCGCGAAATCATGCCCGGCGCGCGCGACCGCGACCGCAATGCCACATTCCCTAACGACATCATTGCCAAACTGGGCGCGCTCGGTTTTCTCGGCCCGCTCGTGCCGGAGCAGTATGGCGGCATGGGCGCCGACTTCATGAGCGAGGCGATCATCTTCGAGGAAATCGGCCGCGCCGACTCGTCGGTGCGCACCACGCTCTCGGTGCAGATTTCGCTGTGCGAAGCGCCGATTCTGAAGTACGGCAACGAGGAGCAGAAGCGCAAGTACCTGCCCAAGTTAGCTAGTGGCGAATGGCTCGGCTGCTTCGGCCTGACCGAGCCGCAGGCCGGCTCCGACGCCGCCAACCAGCAGACCACCTGCCGGCGCGACGGCGACCACTGGATCCTCAACGGCCACAAGATGTGGATCAGCAACGGCACCAAGTCGAAGGTCGCGATCATCTTCGCGCAGGGCGACCCGTCCAAAAAGCATCGCGGCATCAGCGCGTTCCTGGTCGAGAACGACACGCCCGGCTTCGAGTCGTTCGAGATCCACGGCAAGCTCGGCCTGCGCTCGTCCGCGACCGCCGAGTTGAAGCTGACCGATGTGCGCGTGCACGATTCGCAGCGGCTCGGCGAAATCGGCCAGGGCTTCAACATCGCGATGTACGCGCTCGACAACGGCCGCTTCGGCGTGGCCAGCGGCTGCGTCGGCATCATCCAGGGCTGCGTCGACGCCTCGGTGAAGTACGCCCAGGAGCGCTATGCGTTCAACAAGCCGATCGCCAGCTTCCAGCTCGTGCAGGAACTGATTGCCGACATGTACCTCGACCTCGAGGCGGCGCGCCTGCTGGTCTACCGCGCCGGCGCGCGGAAGAATACCGGCGACCCGGCGCACATCGAAACGTCGCTAGCTAAGTGGTACGCCAGCGAGGCGGCCGTGCGCGCAGCGCTCAACACCATCCAGGTGCACGGCGGCTACGGCTACTCCGACGAATACCCCGGCGAGCGCTACCTGCGCGACGCCAAGGTGGCGACGCTGTACGAGGGCACCACGCAGATTCAGAAGTTGATCATCGGCCGGCACCTGACCGGCATCAGCGCGTTCGTCTAATTGCGATTCGAGCGTTCAACTGAACGCCGCCTGAAAGCCGTTGCACCAGAAACAAGTGAGGCCCGTGGATTTCATGTCCGCGGGCCTCGTTCGTTGCATGCAGGCGCCTGGGAATATGCTTGGTACGGTTATTCGCGAGGCCATTGTTTGACGGGGCCAAAGCCGGGCCAATCCTGCCAAGATCTCGGAGTGAAGCGAGCCTCATTTCCCAAATCTGCCAGAGTCCGAGCGGTGTAGAAGTGGATTTGGTCTACAAGCATGTTTGGGGTCATATTCACATTATCGCCGGCATAAGGGCGACTCGCGTAGACCAACATCCCCTTCTTTCCATATACCATCATCACAATAGACTCTATTCAAAATAAGGTATCCTACTATGCATGTTGAGTTACGAGACGCTCAAAAGGAACCCTAAAGATTTTCTGACACTGACCGGGCTAACGCGTCGCGAGTTTGAGGAACTCGTGGTTGTTTTTGCGTTGTGTTTGCCGAAGTCGCGCCGGCGTCGGCAGCGTCGACAGCGAGCCCCCGGTGCTGGCCGACATCCCGCACTCTCAACCGCCGCCGACAAGCTCT
>JACRMK010000062.1 GCA_016235055.1 Chloroflexota bacterium
CCCAACGAAGTTGGGAGGGGGTCGGGGGGAGGGCAGCGCCACTTTTTCGGCGGGCCAGCTTGCGTGACAAGCGCCTGAGAGCCAGCGCATCGCAAGCGGCATTGGAAAGTACCCGTACAAAGCCAAATTGAGAATTGCTGTTCGCGGGCATGACGAGTTGCGCTGATGCCGAATCGATTATGTCCCGAAATTGGAATGCGCCCCGCCGATCTGCCGGCCGGCTGCGTTTGACGGTGCGACGCCTGTGATATAATTAGGTGCAGTGTGGATGAATCCACCATGACCTCGGTAATAGACTAGCGGAGGACGTTGCATTTATGAATTCCCGTGCGATCAGAAGCGCCTTTGTGTGGATTCTGATCCTGTTCGCTGTACTGGCCATTCTGTTTGGCGTCAACTTCAAGCCGCAGGTGCGGCCGGAACTGTCGCTGCAGAAGCTGGCGACCTCGATCAAGAATGGCGAAGTCAAGAAATTGAGCGTGCAGGGCGATGATATTACCATCCTGCTCAACAATAAGAACGAGTTCTCGTCGCGCAAGGAAAGCCGCTCCAGCGTGGTCGAATCGCTCAAGAATCTGGGCGTCACACAGGATGAATTGAAGGGCGTCGAGATTGAGATCCAGAACCCGAGCGAGTGGGGCAGTTGGCTCAATATCGCCATCAGCATCCTGCCGTTCCTGTTCGTCGGCGGATTCCTGCTGTTCATGATGCGCCAGGCGCAAAGCAGCAATAACCAGGCGATGATGTTCGGCAAGAGCCGCGCGCGCATGTTCACCGGCGACAAGCCGACGGTGACGTTCGCCGATGTGGCGGGCGTGGAAGAGGCGAAGCAGGAGTTGCAGGAAGTCGTCGAGTTCCTGAAGGAGCCGGAGAAGTTCACGGCGCTCGGCGCGCGCATTCCGAAGGGTGTGCTGCTGGTCGGGCCGCCCGGCGCGGGCAAGACGCTGCTGGCGCGCGCAGTGGCGGGCGAGGCCGGTGTGCCGTTTTTCTCCATCTCCGGTTCGGAGTTCGTCGAGATGTTCGTCGGCGTCGGCGCCAGTCGCGTGCGCGACCTGTTCGACCAGGCCAAGCGCAACGCGCCGTGCATCATCTTCATTGACGAAATTGACGCCGTCGGGCGCCATCGCGGCGCGGGGCTGGGCGGCTCGCACGACGAGCGCGAGCAGACGCTCAATCAGATCCTGGTAGAGATGGACGGCTTCGACAACCAGACGAACATCATCATCATCGCGGCGACCAACCGCCCCGATATCCTCGACCCGGCGCTGCTGCGCCCCGGTCGCTTCGACCGCCGCGTCGTGCTCGACCGCGCGGACCTGGCCGGCCGCGAGGCAATCCTCAAAGTGCACAGCAAGGGCAAGCCGCTGGGCACGGACGTCGACCTGCATCGCGTGGCGGCCCAGACGATCGGGTTTTCGGGCGCCGATCTGGAGAACCTGGTCAACGAGGCGGCGATTCTGGCCGCGCGGCGCAACCTGAAAGCGATCGGCATGAGCGAGTTCCAGGAGTCGATCGAGAAGGTCATCGCCGGGCCGGAGCGCAAGAGTCGCACCATCAGCGAGCACGAGAAGCAGGTGGTGGCATATCACGAGGCCGGGCACGCCGTGGTGACCAAGATTCTGCCGAACAGCGATACCGTGCAGAAGGTGGTGTCGATTTCGCGCGGGATGGCGCTGGGCTACACGTTGATCATGCCCGACGAGGATCGCTACCTGCAGAGCCGGGCCAAGTTCGAGGACGATCTGGCCGGGCTGCTGGGCGGGCGCGCGGCCGAGGAGATCGTCTTCAACGATATCACGACCGGCGCCAGCAACGACCTGGAGCGGGCGACCAAGCTCGCGCGCGCGATGGTCACGCAGTACGGCATGAGCCGCAACCTGGGACCGCGCACGTTCGGCAAGAAAGACGATATGGTGTTCCTCGGACGCGAGATCTCCGAGCAGCGCAACTACAGCGACGAGGTTGCCGAGCAGATCGACAGCGAAGTGCGCGCTATCATCGAGCGGGCCTACCAGCGCTCCAAGCAGACGCTGACGCAGTATCGCGACAAACTGGACACGCTAGCCAAGATGTTGACGGTTGCCGAGACGGTGGACAAAGCGCAGTTCGACGCGCTGTTCGTCTGAGTGAAAATCGAACGTCGTAGCGCGCAGACCTGACCAGCAGTCAGGTCTGCGGCTTTATGGAGCGCACATGGGAACGCTGCAGGCCGGTCTGACCGGCCGGATTGAGCGCGTGGTGACGGAGGCGATCACCGCGCGTCACATGGGCAGCGGGAGCGTGCCGGTACTGGCGACGCCGATGCTGATCCTCGCGATGGAGGAGGCGAGTCATCGCGCCGTCGAGCCATGCCTGCCGCCCGGCCAGAGCACCGTCGGCACGCAGGTGAACATTCGTCATCTGGCTGCAACGCCGCTCGGGCAGACTTTCCGCGCCGAGGCCGAGCTGGTTGAAATCGATGGCCGCCGCCTGCGATTCCGAGTGGTCGCTTTCGACGCCATCGAGAAAATCGGCGAGGGCGAGCACGAGCGCTTCATCATCGACGTCGGCAAGTTCGCAGAGCGGTTGCGCCGAAAACAGGATGCCGCGCCGGCCTGATCACTGCGGGCCGCCCCGCGCGGCTCGACCACACGAGGACATAACCGCATGACCGAATTCGATACGCTGCGTGAACTCCTGGAGTACCCGCTGGGTAGTGCCGACGCCGTCTTCGAGCGCTTTGCCGCGCTGCCGGGCGCCGTGTTTCGCGGTTCCGGCAAGGAACGGTTCCTGTTTGTGCCGGGCACGCGCACCAACAAGGTTGTGCTGATCGCGCACGCCGACACGCATTGGGACGCCCGCCATGCGCGCTATCCCGATCTGGACGTGAGCATGCCGCGCCGCGTCTCGTACCGGCACGGCGACTTCGTGTCGCGCAGCGCCCGTTCCGGCATTGGCGCCGACGACCGCGCCGGCTGCGCCATGCTCTGGCTGCTGCGTGACATGGGCCATGCGCTGCTTGTGCCGGACTGCGAAGAGGGGGGACTGATCGGTTCGCGCTGGCTGATGGACGCCAACCCGGATATCGCCGACCTTCTCAATCGCGATCACCAGTTCATGGTCGAGTTTGACCGGCAGCACGCGCGCGAATTCAAGTGCTATGAAGTGGGCACCGATGCGTTCCGCGCGTATGTGGCGGACAAGACCGGTTACACGGAGCCCGACCGGCTGCGCGGATCGGATATCAAGGCACTCTGCCGCGATATTTGCGGCGTCAACCTCAGCGTCGGATACGCCGACGAGCATACGCCCGGCGAATATATTCGTTACGCCGACTGGAAGCACACGCTCGACATGTCGCGCGCGTGGCTGTCGGAGCCGGACCTGCCGCGCTTCGATCTGCCGAAAGCAGCATAGCCGCCGGCGCCGCTCTGAACACAAACACGATGCCCAGCGGCAGTTATGCCGCTGG
This sequence comes from Chloroflexota bacterium, assembly GCA_016235055.1. Lineage (NCBI taxonomy): Bacteria > Bacillati > Chloroflexota > Chloroflexota bacterium. Next base: position 3,452 of record JACRMK010000062.1, read on the forward strand.
GCATCGTGTGCAAGCTAACGAGCGACGTGTTTAGTGCTGCACGATACGCTTCAACGACTTGGCCTGCTTGACCCACTCGGCCACGCGCGAGGCAGCCGGCAGTTGCTTGACGCGCTTCTTCTTGGCGTTCACCTTCGCCAGCGCCTCATGCAGGTTGACGGCATTGCGCTTGCCGAGTTCGATGACCGAATCTACGCCTGTCGCTTCGAGCAAGTCGGCGTATTGCTCGCCAACACCCTTGATGCGCGCCAGATCAGCCCGGTTGACCCACTCTAGAATTGACGATTCCGCGTAGCCGGACTTGGCGGCCAGTTCTTTGCGACCCTTGGCGGTCGCGCCGGCCGCCAGCAACCCTGCCACCGACTTGACGCCTGCTGCGGCGAACTTGACGGCTTTGGCAGATCCGATGCCCTTGATGTCTGCGATTTTGGCCATGCCTGCTCCTTGTGGCCGCGGGATGGATTTGTGTGTCCGTTGAGAACGCTTCCCGTCGGTCATTGACACACAATTGTAGGTCGTGTCCCGCGAAACGGCAAACCAGCAATTCTCATTTTGGCTTTGGACGGGGTGCTTTCCAATGCCGGCTTGCTATGAACTGGCCCCCTGGTGCTTGTCACGCAAGCTGGCTCGACAAGAAAGCGGCGTTGCCCTCCCCCCGACCCCCTCCCAACTTCGTTGGGAGGGGGCGAGATTCTAAGGGGAGGTGCGCGGCGGCGCAGCCGCCGCGCACCTCCCCGTTAGCTTTTCCCCTTCTCCCCCGCGCGCGGGGGAGAAGGGGCCAGGGGATGAGGGGGCAACCTGGTGGACAGACTCCAAATTGAGAATTGCTGACGGCAAACGGCCCATTTTGGCGCAACGTCAACGCCGGCCAGGTCTTTTACGCCGGCGGCCACACAACTATCTGCTCGTAGTGTTCAACTGCCGGAAACGGGTCATAGAAGTGGTGCAACGCGCGCTTCCACTCCTGATATTGTGGCGAGCCGCGAAAGCCGACCGTGTGCGCTTCCAATGTCTCCCAGCGCGCCAGCAGGAGGTAGCGGTTCTCTGCTTCAACGCACCGCTGCAACTCGTGCCCCAGGTAGCCGGGTATCGATGCGATCAAAGGTGCCGCTGCGGCAAACGCGGACTCGAATGTTGGGCCGGCACCGGGCCGCACATTGAGAATGGCAACTTCCAGAATCATGCAGACCTCGTGGTAGCCGACGGCGCTCCGAATGGCCGGCAGCGCCTGAGACAGCGCACGCGTGCGCTTCGAAGCGTCGTCGGGCAATCAACGGCGGCTGTATATCGTTACGTCCCCTTGAGCGAAGACCGGAACGAAGCGGGCCGGCAGCCGCGCAGTTCCCATGGCGCGCTCACGGGGCCCGATGAAGATGTATGTTACCGGCGCAAGCAGCGCGCTGCTAGCGGGCAGGGCGCCGCCAAAATAGCTCTCGACGGCCTGTTGGGTGGCTGCCGCATTCAACGTCATGTGCGGATGCCCGTACACCGTGCGCTGATCGGTCCATGCCGGGATAAACAGGCCTGCGAGCGGTGACGCAAGCACCGCGCCGTCTGGCGGCTGCGCGCGCAGAAACTTGAAGGCGGCCCACTCATCGGCGCTGAGAAACATGTATGACGGACGTTGCTGTGCCTGCGCGGCCGTATAGATCGGCAGGACCAGCGCGCTCAGGCTGCAGAACACGACCAGCGTGAACGGCGCGATGTGTAACCATTGTGCTTGCAGCCGCCGGTAGCCAACGACGGCGAGACAGGCGACTGGGATGCTCAGACCGAAAGCGAAACGCCTCTGGTGATGTGTCAGAGGCTCGTACAACATCAGTGCGCCCAGCGCAAGCCACAGCAGGAGTAGTTGTCCGTTCGGGCGACTGATTCCCCAGCCGTGCGCGGTCGGAGTGCGCCACTGCGCGATCAGCATCGCCGTGCCGACGAGCGCCAGCGCCAGCGGCGCGCCGCCGGCGATCACGTAGTCGACGGGCGAGGGAGACAGCGTAACGTCTTGCGCCTGCCAGCCGGCAAACGACGAGAAATGGGACTGCGCCCATGCATAATACAGCGCCCATGGTCCCGCACCAGCGATGACCGCCGCTCCACGCATGACCAGTTCGTGCGGCCACGCGCCGGATCGCAGTCGCCGGGCCAGATGCCAGGCCGCTATGACAACCCCGGCCACGACGAGGGGGTACGGCTGCATCGCGCCGAGCAACGTCGCGCCAAGTAGCAAGCGCAGCCACTCGCGCCGATTCAAGGGCGCCGGGCTGACAAGCAATTCCATCAGCCATAACAGGCAGGCCATTGAGAGGGCGAAGTGCGGGCTGGCGAGCATGGCCTGAAAGACCGAAACTTCGTACTGCCAGATATCCGGCGCAATGTATCCGCCGATGAGCGCCAGCCATCCGAATCCCGACCCGAGGGCAGCCAGCAGAAACGCCAGTCGTCGGTCGGCGGTCGTGTCGAAAATGCGTCCCAGGAAGGCGTAGAGCGAGGCCAGCAGTATCGCGCCGGCTGCGGCGCGCGCCGCATGGAACACGACGATAGGCTCGCCGCCCAGCCAGGCTGACAGATGCCCAAGGAACAGATAATGCGGATAGAGCAGGATTGGCTCCGTGTCTGTAGCCGTGAAGGGTAGCACGAACAACCAGAAGCCGCGCGCGCCTTCGCGCATGGCCGCCAGGTATCCGGCCGCATCGTCCCACGCATACAGGAAGCCGAGGAAATGAAAGTTGGACGGCGTCAGTGCGCCAACGAGTGCAACCGGGCCAACGGTAGCCGCGATAATCGGAAGCGTCGCCCACGCCACCCAACGCCATTCACGGCCGCTGATGGGGGGCATTGTAATACCGCTTGCTGTATACGTCGGCGCCATACTGTGGTGCGGAAGGCCCGACTAGGAGTTGGCGCGGCGCGCGATGATGGTGGTGTATGCGCGCCGGCCGTCGTCGGTGTCGGTTGCGGCGACGATCTGCATGCCGGCGAACATTGCACGACCGCGGTCCGCGTCGTATAGGAATGCGGGGTTAAACGCCGGGCGCTGGCGCCGGTCGGCCTCGGTATAGGTCTCGAAGAACACGGTGCCGCCCGGGCGCAACAGCCGGCTGAAGTTCACGCCGGGCTCGAAGAAGTACAGGCAGAGGATGCTGTCGAACGACTCCGGCGCGAAGGGCAGGTGGCGCGCATCGGCCTGAACCGGCCAGATGCGCGGGGCGGCCGCTTCAGCCAGTGCCGCGTCGCTGATATCGGCTACGATGACGGTGCAATCCGGGAACAGTCGTGCATTGGCGCCGACGCCGCCGGCGATATCCAGGATGCACCCGGGCCTCAGTTGTCCACGCAGCGACTGCAGGCGGGGATTGGGCAGACGCGGGCCAAGGCCCGACTCGTACCGCGCGTTCCACCGCGCACGATCGTGCGCGGCGCTATCGGTGCTCATCACGCGGGAGTATAGTCGTCCGGCGGCAAAACACCAAAGCAAACCATCCCGCGCGTATGGTAATTCGGTACCATTGCGGCCCAAGGCAGAGTGCCTATAATGAATATCAGAATCAATTGGGTCGCAAGGCCCGCTTATCATAGCAAAGGAGATTATCCCATGTTGTTCAACCCGCGTGAAGAAGGACAAGGCCTCGTCGAGTATGCGCTGATCCTGGTGCTGGTGGCGGTCGTGGTGATTGCGATCCTGACGCTGCTGGGGCCGGCAGTCGGTAATGTGTTCAGTTCGATCAAGAACGCGTTCTAGCCGCCCGATCGTCAACCACATACGGACAATAGAGGAGCCGCAGCCATGCTGCGGCTCCTCTGATTTGTGCGAATATAAGCTGGCCGGGCGGCTTAAGCAACTTTGGTATTGCGGTACTATTGAAAATACGCCGGAACTGTGTAGAATGAATATCAGAGTCAATTGGGTCGCAAGGCCCGCCTATCATAACAAAGGAGATTATCCTATGTTGTTCAACCCGCGTGAAAAAGGACAGGGCTTGGTCGAGTATGCGCTTATCCTGGTGCTGGTGGCGGTCGTGGTAATCGCGATCTTGACGCTGCTGGGACCGGTGGTCGGCAATGTGTTCAGTTCGATCAAGAACGCATTCTAGCTCATCGTTCGCCAACCGCATATGGATGGACATAGGGGCCGCAGTCCTTGCTGCGGCCCTTTCATTTATGCTAACATGGTTCGTCTGGGCGACTTAAGTGATTTTGGTATTGCGGTACTATTGAAAATACGCCGGAATTGTGTAGAATGAATATCAGAATCGATTGGGTCGCAAGGCCCGCTTATCATAGCAAAGGAGATTATCCCATGTTGTTCAACCCGCGTGAAAAAGGACAAGGCCTCGTCGAGTATGCGCTGATCCTGGTGCTGGTGGCGGTCGTGGTGATTGCGATCCTGACGCTGCTGGGGCCGGCGGTCGGTAATGTGTTCAGTTCGATCAAGAACGCGTTCTAGCCGCCCGATCGTCAACCACATACGGACTAATAGAGGGGCCGCAGCCATGCTGCGGCCCCTCTAATTTGTGCGAAGATAGATCAATTGAGTTGCCCCGGCCAATTCAGAACTGTTGTACTATTGAGAATCTACGATAATTGGTTAAAATATGTATCAGAGTCAATTGGGTCGCAAGGCCCACCTATCATAGCCAGCAATTCTCATTTTGGAGTCGGCCGCCAGGTTGCCTCCTCATCCCCTGGCCCCTTCTCCCCCGCGCGCGCGGGGGAGAAGGGGAAAAGCTAACGGGGAGGTGCGCGGCGGCGCAGCCGCCGCGCACCTCCCCTTAGAATCTCGCCCCCTCCCAACGAAGTTGGGAGGGG
>JACRMK010000063.1 GCA_016235055.1 Chloroflexota bacterium
ATTCTTAGGGGAGGTGCGCGGCGGCTGCGCCGCCGCGCACCTCCCCGTTAGCTTTTCCCCTGCTCCCCCGCGCGCGCGGGGGAGCAGGGGCAGGGGATGAGGGGGCATATTGGCAGCCGACTCCAAAATGAGAATTGCTGTGCCACAAGATCACGCCCGCCGAATTGGGGTATAATGCATCAATCGACACATTCTCTTGCGGAGAGACACGACGCCATGAGTGACCGCATTCTGGTCATCGAAGATGAGCCCAAGATCGCCGATATGATCCGGCGCGGTCTCATCTATGAGGGCTACACGGTGGACATCGCGCCCGACGGCGAGAAGGGGCTGGCCGCGGCGCGCGACAACGTGCCCGATCTGGTCATTCTGGACGTCATGCTGCCCGGCGTCGACGGATTCGAGGTCGCCCGGCGGCTGCGCGCCGGCGGCGACGTGCCAATCCTCATGCTCACTGCGCGCGATGCCGTGTCGGACAAGGTGCACGGGCTGGATGTTGGCGCGGACGACTACCTGACCAAGCCGTTTGTCTTCGACGAGTTGAACGCCCGCGTGCGCGCGCTCCTGCGCCGCCACCGGCCCGCCGAGGCGCGTGCCATCCTGCGCTACGCCGACCTGTCGCTCGACCAGAACACGCGCGAGGTCAAGCGCGGCAACCGCCGCATCGAGTTGACGACCAAAGAGTTCGATCTGCTGGAACTGTTCATGCTGCACCCGCGCCAGGTGCTCACGCGCGACACGATCTACGAGCGCATCTGGAACTACGATTTCGGCGGCGAGTCGAACATCATCGAGGTGTATATCCGCTACCTGCGCGGGAAGCTCGAAGCCGACAGCGAGCCGCGCCTGATCCAGACGGTACGCGGCGTCGGCTACGCGCTGCGAGAAGAGTGATGCGCCCGTTGAACGGGCGCGGGCCGCGCGACGGCGGGCCGCGCTCGATGTCCATCCGGCTGCGGCTGACGCTCTGGTACAGCGCCCTGCTGGCGCTGGTGCTCGCGATCTTCACGATCCTGCTCTACGGCTTTTTCACCTTCCGCCTGCACGCCGAGGTGGACCGCGAGCTCGACACGCGCCGCGACCAGTTGGAGGGCGTTATTCAGGACGCCGTGCGCCGCGAGCCGCTGCTGTTCCTGCGCACCGGCCGTATCAACATCCCCCCGATTGATGTGTTCTCGTCGCCCGGCATTGTCGTGCAGGTTATGCGCGCCACCGACGGTGAGGTACTGGTGTCGTCGGAAAACGCCGGCGGCTCCCCGCTGCCGCGCGATGCCGCAACCCTGGACCCCGCGCGCAACGGGCAGAACACCTACGTGACGATTGCCGGCGAGAACCGTGTGCGCTTCCGCCTGCTCACTGCGCCGATCCTGGTTGGCGGCCGCGTGGTCGGCATTATCCAGGTGGCCGGCTCGCTGCAGAGCGTGGAGCGGACGCTCAACCTGCTCGGGCTATCGCTGCTGATCGGCACGCTGGCGGCCCTCACCGTGGCCGCGCTGATCGGATACGGCCTGGCTGGTTCGGCGCTTAAGCCGATCGACGAGATCGCCCGCGCCGCGCACGCCATCGCGCAGACGCGCGACCTCGAAAAGCGCGTGCGCGAGACGCACAACGCCGACGAGGTCGACCGCCTGGCGATCACGTTCAACGAGATGCTCCAGCGCCTCGAGAACCTGTTCCTGACCCAGCAGCGCTTTCTGGCCGACGTATCGCACGAACTGCGCACGCCGCTGACGATCATTCGCGGCAATCTGGCGCTGCTGTTCAAGACGAGCGCGCCCGACACGCAGGAGGTCGTGCGCACGATCGACGGCGAGGCCGGGCGCATGTCGCGCCTGATCGCGGACCTGCTGCTGCTGGCGCAAAGCGATGCCGGGGCCGTGTCGATGAAGCATGAGTCGGTCGAGATGGACACGCTCCTGCTCGATGTGTACCGCCAGGCGCGCGTGATGGCGGCACAGCGCGACGGCAACCTCAAGATCGTGCTCGGCGAGGAAGACCAGGCGGTTGTCGACGGCGACCCGGACCGGCTGAAGCAACTGGCGCTCAACCTGGTGGACAACGCGATCAAGTACACGCCCGGCGGCGAGATTCGCCTGTCGCTGCACAAGCAGAACCGGCAGGTCGGCCTGCGCGTGAGCGACACCGGCCCGGGCATTCCGCCCGCGGACGTGCCGCACATCTTCGAGCGCTTCTACCGCGTGGACAAGGCGCGCACGCGCGAAACGGGCGGCACGGGGTTGGGTCTCTCGATCGTGGACTGGATCGCGAAGATGCACGGCGGCTACGTGCAGGTGCAGAGCGAGCCCGGCAAGGGCAGCGTGTTCACGCTCTGGCTGCCGGAAAAAGGCAACGGAACAAACGGAACTCCTCCGGCGTCTCAAAAGCAGTAGCCAATTCTGCGCGGCTCGTTTCGCGCCGCGCTATGTTCTGAGGAGGAGCCGCATGTCCAAACGCACGATTTTCCTGTCCGGCGGCATTGTCGCGATCGCGGCGCTGGCGATCACCGTGCTGGCCGTGCAGATCATGAGCAGCACGCCCGCGTCGTTGAAGGCGCCGGTGGCCGGCGCGCAGCCGGCGACCGGCAGCGTCCTGCAGGCGCCGGCGGCCGCGCCGGCCGCGACGGTCAGCGTGAGCGGCATCGGCCGCGCGTCGGCCGCGCCCGACATCGCGCGCCTGACGATCGGCGTCGAGTCGCTGCAACCGAACGCCGGCAAGGCCGTGAGCGAGGTGAACACGAAGCAGGCGGCCATCATTGCGAAGCTGAAGGCGCTCGGCATCGCCGACAAGGATATCCAGACCACAAACTTCAGCGTCAGCATCGACCGCGGCACGCAGCCGCGCCCCGGCGCCGACGGCCCGGTCAGCTATCGCGCCAGCAACACGGCGACGGTAGTGGTGCGCAAGCTCGACCAGCTTGGGGCGGTCATCGACGCCGCCACCGAAGCGGGCGCCAACACGATCTACGGCGTCAGTTTGAGCCTGTCGGACAACACGGCCATCGTGGGCGATGCGCGCAACAAGGCGGTGGCCGATGCGCGGGCCAAGGCCGAGTCGCTGGCCAAGGCGGCCGGCGTCAAGCTGGGCCGCATCATCAGCATCAGCGAAGCGGGCGCCGCATCGCCGGTGCCGGTGTTCGCCGCGGCCGAGGCGCGCGGCGCAGGCGGCGCGATTGAGACGGGCGAGTTGACCGTCTCAGCACAGGTCAATATCGTTTTCGCAATCGAGTAACATGATTTGTGCGGGCAGCCCGTCGCCGGCGACGGGCTGCCCGCTCGCACGGCGGCAGCCAGCCGGCATCGGGGCGTATGCTCACCAGACGTGTATCGCAAATTGTCCTGATTGGCCTGAGTCTCGTCGCCGTGTTTTTTGGCATGGCGCTGATGGCGTCTGGCGCGCCCGCCACGCCGATTACGCCTGTTACGCAAACGCCGTCGCCCGCAGTGATGGCAGCCGCCTCTGATTTTCCTCCCGTCGCCACGCCTGTTCAGACGGCCTTACGCGAGCCAACGTCAACCGGAGCGCCTGGGCCAATGGCAACCAGCGCTCCGTTCGTCGTCGCTCCGACGGCGACGACTACTGCGACTCGCGCGGCCACCATGCTTCCGGCCACCGCTACCCCGCGCGCGGCCGCACCGACCGTCGCCGGTCGTGCGCAGCTCGTCTTCGTCGGCGATGTGATGCTGGGTCGTGGCGTCGCACCGGTTCGGCGCGCATTGGGCAACGGCTACCCGTTGGCGCAGGTCGCGCCGTTCATGCGCGGGTCGGATCTCGCTTTCGCCAATCTCGAATCGCCGCTGACGCGCCAGAGCTTCTTTCGCGGCGGGTACAACCTGCGCGCCGAGCCGGCCGCCGTCGAATCGCTGTCGCTCGCCGGTTTCGACTGGGTGTCCGTCGCCAACAACCACAGCGGCGATCACGGCCGCGCCGGCCTGTCCGACACGCTGGCCACACTGCGCGGCCGGGGCATCGCGTGGGCGGGTGGCGGCGATGACGAGGCGCAAGCGCGCAAGCCGGCGGTCAAGCTGGTCAACGGACTGCGTATCGCCCTGCTGGCGTACGACGGCTTGCACGCCACGATCGAAGCGTCCGGCAATCTGGCGGGATCGCAATGGCTGACACTGCCGCGCGCCGCGGCCGACATCAAGCAGGCGCGCGCCGCCGGCGCGGATATCGTGATCGTGGCCGTGCATTGGGGCGTCGAGTACCAGGCCGGCGCCTCGGCCGAGCAGAAGCGATCCGCGCGCGCGCTGGCCGCCGCCGGCGCGGACCTGATCATCGGCAGCCACCCGCACGTGGTCGAGCCGCTGGAGTGGCTGGCGCAGCCCGATGGCCGCACGGCGCTGGCGGCGTACAGCCTCGGCAATTTCCTGTTCGACCAGCAGTTCAGCACGGCGGTGCAGGAGGGCGTCATCCTGCGGGTCGTAGTGGACAAACAAGGCGTTGCCGCGTTAAACTTAGTGCCGACGCGCAATCGCAACGGACAGATTGCGGTGCAGACGCCCGCGGCGGCGGCGGACGAGCTGCGTCGCCTGCTGCCGGCTGGCGCGCTGCCGGCTGCCTGGCAGCGCAGCGCAACCGCCGACAGTGACGGCCGCACCTGGTGGCGTCGCCCGTAGTTGCCGCTTCGACCGGATAACCCTATGCCAATTCAACTGCATGCTCCGCGCTGGATCGTTGTGATCGCCCTGTTGCTGGCGGCTATGCTGGCCGCGTGTGACGCAGCGGCTACGCCGACGCCGCAGCCGCCGGCGATCACGCCACCGCCGCCGAGCGCGACCAGCGCGCCAACGCACGCACCCGTGCCTCAGGCATCGGCCGATCCGTATGCGGCGTTTGCGCAGTCGTTGAAGACCGCGCTCGAAAGCGACGACGACGCCGCGCTCAAGAAGCTGATCGGCACGCCGTGGTTCACCGGCCGCTATCGCTCGCCGCTCACGCAGTACGCCGACGCGGCGGAAGCGGTCGCGGCGTTTAACGTCATCAGCCAGCGTGTCATCATCACGGTCGAGCCGGAGCGCGCGGCGGCGCAGTTGACCGACGCGCAGAAACTCGGCGACCGCGTCGTCGTCGCCCGCTGGGACGCCGGCGGCGGGCGCGAGGAGTTGGCGTATCTGTACGTCAGCCAGGTGAACGGCGAGTGGCGCTGGATGGCCCTGCTGACGGGCGTCCCTGCGGATAGCGGCGTGGCGCAGGCGACGGCGGCCGCATCGCCGACACGCGCGGTAACACCCGGCACGCCGACCCGCGCGCCGACGCCATTCCCCATGCGCGGGCGGCTGGTGTTCGCGCGCGCCAACGGCGTCTATGCGCGCGATCTGGCGACCGGCGCGGAGACCGTCGTGACCGAGGCCACCGACACGTCGCAGTGGAACTGGCTGCGCGACGGCACGCGCGCGGCTTTCGTGCGCGGCACGGGCACGGCCGGCGAGATCTGGACATACGCGCGCAGCGGCGGCGCCTTGAAACGGCTCACGACCGACAGCCAGCCCGACGGCGCGCCGCACTGGTCGCCGGACGGCACGCAGATCGTGTACGAGCACAACCTCGTGGTTGATCCGTCATCCGGTTTCAAGATCAAAGGCGAAATCTGGGCGATGAACGCCGACGGCGCCAACAAGCGCAAGTTTGCCGACGGCTTCGACCCGGCCTGGTCGCCGGACGGCACGCGCATCGCCTTCGCGTCCAACCCGTCCTCGGTCAGCGGCGACGCGACCCAGTGGCTGTCGTATGCGCGCAACGAAATCCGCGTAATGAACGCGCAGGGGCGCAACGCCTGGTCGCCGATCGGGGTGACGACGGCGTCGGGCAAGTTCACGCCGCTCGAATGGCAGATGAGCAGCGCCCGGCTGGTGGATGATCCGCAGTGGTCGCCCGACAGCAAAGAGTTGACGGTGCGGGTGCACGCGGCGCATGGCGCGTATGTGACCACGAACGCAACCAGCGGCGGATTCGGCCGCTTCATCGCGCTGTTCTACAGCAACGTGGCCACCGGCTTTTCGTACAGTCCCGACAACCGCACCATGGCGCTGTCGACCGGCGGGCTAAGCGGCTATCGCACGCTCGGCATCTACCGCCGGGCCGATCTCGGCGCCGACGGCGTCGGCGCGCCGCTGCGCACGCTCGGCCTGGTGCCGCGCCAGCCGGCCGACGTGCCGCAGAGCGTGACCGGCTACGCCTGGGCGAGCGACGGCTTGCGCGTGGCATACGCGCTGGTAGCGCACTCGATGGATCCCGCGAAGGCGCCCGCGCCGGCGGGCATCTGGGTTATGGATATCGCCGCCGGCGTTTCGCAGGTCGCCGTGACCGATGGCACCGGGCCGCTGGCCTGGCTGCCGTAAGCGTCTATCTTGAGACCCTGCGGGTTTACGAATCCGCGGGGTCCGTGCGAGGAGCCGAACTTGGAACGCAGACCGCTCGTTATTGGCATCATTGCCGCGCTGTTCTCGTGTGTCGTCCTGCTTGGCTGTGTGGCCGTATGGCTTTTTACAGTTCTTGCGCTGCCCTCTGGCACCGTGTACGACACGCCGGCCCCGGTGGCGACCTCCGTGTCCGGGCCGGTGCAGACGGCTGTGCCAGGTGCCACCCTGCCCGCCAGCACACCAGGCACCGTGCCAACGCCGGCGACTGTGCCGCTGCCCACGCGCGTGCCGGATGCCGCCTCGGCCGATGCCGCCTCGCTGAAAGCGTTGTTGGCGGCCAACATCGACGAGCGCGACCAGTCGGCGCTGACCGTGCGGCTCAAGAAGGTCAAAGGGCCAATCCCGGCGGTCGTCAACGCGACGCCGCCGTCCTACAAGGTCGGGGATCAGCGCGTGCTGTGGATCGCCGACCAGCCGGCGAAGAAGCAGTTTACGGTGACCGCCTCGGTGCGCTACGTTACGCCGCACGTAATCGCCTGGGTGGCGAACGGCGAGCGGGTTGACGACGCGGCCCTGAAGAAATCGGTGGACGTATTCGAGACGAAGATCTACCCGACGAACCGCGAGTTCTTCGGCAGCGAGCCGATGCCCGGCCTCGACAACGACACGCACCTGAATATCTTCAACGGCAATGTGCCCGGTGTGGGCGGCTACTTCTCGAGCGCCGACGAGTTCCCGTCGATCGTCAACCCGTACTCGAACCAGGGCGAGTGGTTCTACATTAACACGCGTGACGTGCGGCCCGGCACGGCGGACTACGAGTCGGTGCTGGCGCACGAGTTCCAGCATATGATCCACTTCGCCAACGACCGCAATGAGGACACCTGGGTCAATGAGGGCCTGTCCGAACTGGCGATGCGCCTGAACAACTACAGCGTCGGCGGCTCCGACCGCGCGTTCGTGCGCGACCCCGATATCCAGTTGAACGCCTGGCGCGACGAGCCGAACGACTCAGTGCCGCACTACGGCGCTTCATATGTGTTCAACGCCTACTTCCTCGAGCGGTTCGGCGAGGCGATGGTGCGCGAGTTTGTGCGCGAGCCGGCCAACGGCATTGTCGGGTATAACCTCGTCTTGCAGCGCAACAAGACCGGCGTGACGTTCGACGACGTGTTCCAGGACTGGCTGATCGCCAACGTGCTCAACAACAGCACCGTGGACAAGCGGTATGCGTACAAGGATCTGCCTTCCATCGTGCGTATTCAGAACGCCGCGACGAACTTCCCGTTCAACAAGACGCTGGCGGTGCACCAGTACGCCGGGCAGTATATCGACATCAAGCCGGCGCGCACCGGCGACTACACGCTCAAGCTGCAGGGCGCGACGAGCGTGCGCATTGCCAACACCGACCCGCACAGCGGCGGCACCGTCTGGTATTCGAACCGCGGCGACGACTCGGACATGACGCTGACGCGCCCGTTTGACCTGAGCGGCGTGAAGAGCGCGACGCTGTCGGCCTGGCTCTGGTACGATATTGAGAAGGATTTCGATTATGCCTATGTCGAAGTCTCGACCGACAACGGCGCGACGTGGAACTCCCTCAAGAGCGCACGCACGACCGACACGAATCCGAACGGCAACAGCTATGGCAACGCGTTCACCGGCCGTGACAGCCAGTGGGTGCAGGAAACGTTTGACCTGACGCCGTATGCAGGCCAGAAGGTGCTGGTGCGCTTCGAGTACATCACGGACGATGCGTTCAACGCCACCGGCTTGCTGGTGGATGACATCAGCATCCCGGAGCTCAATTACACCGATGACGTCGAGGGCGGCGACGGCGGCTGGGTGGCGAACGGTTTTGTGCGCGTCAACAACTTCCTGCCGCAGACGTACTCGGTGCAACTGATCAAGATCGGCGCTAAGACAACCGTTGAGCCGGTTACGCTGGACGCCAGGAATGCGGCGACCATCACGCTCAAGAACTTCGGCGGCGACGTCAACCGCGCGATCCTGGTGATCAGCGGCCTGACGCCAGTGACCACCGAGGCGACCAACGTCACGGTGAGCATCAGCTCGCCATAGCCAATTTGCCCCTGCGGATTTTTGAAACCCGCAGGGTCTTTTTGCGCCTGCTTTCTGTTATAATCCGCCTGTGACGCCCCTGATCGTCTTCGCCCTGGCCGCACTCGTCACGTTTGCCGTTACCCCGCTGCTGATCCGGCTGGCGCCGCGCATCGGCGCGGTCGACCGGCCGCGCAGCCGGCACCAGCATCGCGCGCCGACCGCAAAGCTGGGCGGGCTGGCGCTGGCGGCCGGTTTTGGCGTGGCCGTGGCGGCCTCGTTCTTCCTGCCGGTGCGCCGCGACGACCCGCAGGAGATCGTGCGGCTGGCCGGGCTGGCGCTGGCAGCGCTGGTTGTGCTGGCGCTCGGGCTCCTCGACGATATGCGCGAGCTACCGGCCTGGCCGCAATTCGCGGCGCAGGTCGTGGCCGCGGTCATCGTGATCGCCTTTCGCGTGCGGATCGACGATCTGACCACACCATTCGGCGCGGCCACGGTGCTGCCGGAGTGGCTGGCGGTCCTGTTCACGTTGTTCTGGGTCGTCGGGATGATGAACACCGTGAACTTCCTCGACGGGCTCGACGGACTGGCGGCCGGAGTCGTCGGCATCGCCTGTGTCGTGCTTTTCCTTCATACACGCAGCCTGGGACAGGAGTCAGTTGCGCTGCTGCCATTGGCGCTCGTCGGCGCGATTGTCGGGTTCCTGCCGTTCAATTTCTCCCCGGCGCGCATCTTCCTTGGCTCGGCCGGAGCGTTGTTCCTTGGCCTTTCGCTCGGCTCGCTGTCGATCATCGGAGGCGCAAAGCTGGCGACCGCATTGCTCGTGCTCGGCATCCCGATCCTCGACACGGCCTGGCAGATCGCGCGGCGCGTGCGCGACGGGCGCGCCCCGTATCACGGCGACCGCGGGCACCTGCATTTCCGGCTGGTCGATCGCGGCATCGGGTCGCGCCGGGTAGTGCTGGCGCTGTATATGCTGACCGCAGTCTTCGGCGGCATGGCGCTCGTGCTGCCGTCCGGCCTGCTCAAGCTGGCGGCGCTGGCGCTCATGGGCACGCTGATGTTCGGCCTGATGCTCTGGCTGACACGCGCACCGTAGGCGCACACACCGTGCCGGTTTGGGCAGTTCGTGTCGATCCACAACAGTGATTGTTGCCGGCGCGCCCGCTGCGGCCGCTTTTGACACCCATCCCGTAACCGTGTATATTCTCGCCAACCCCACTGGAGGAGGGAAACGTATGCGTATTACACAGAAAAACCGCACCCGAACGGCGCTGGTTGCCATTGGACTGGTGCTGGCACTGCTGCTGGCGGCGTGCGGCGGCCCGGCCGTGTCACCAACAACCGCCCCGAGCGCAGCCACGACGGCGCCCGGCGCCGCCACGGCAGCCCCGACGAAAGCCCCGGCGGCGGCTACGACAGCCCCGGCGGCCGGCACGCCCAAGCCTGGCGGCACGCTAACAATCGGCATGAACCAGGATGCCGTCGGTTTCGATCCGCATCTGACGAACGCCACGGCGTCATACCGCATCCTGGAAAACATCTACAGTGGCTTGCTGAAGGTGAATGAGCGGCTCGAGGTTCAGCCTGACCTCGCGGAATCGTACACCGCCGACAGCCCGACGCAGTACACGTTCAAGCTGCGCAAGGGTGTCAAGTTCCATAGCGGCCGCGAGTTCAAATCCGCCGACGTCAAGTACTCGCTGGAGCGCATCCGGAACCCCGACACTAAGTCGCCGCGCGCGACTCAGTTTGCCGCGCTCGACACGATTGAGACGCCCGACGACTACACGGTTGTCATCAAGTTGAAGCGGCCTTACTCGCCGTTGTTGACCGTCCTGGCCGATCGCACCAACGCGATCGTCGCCAAGGAAACGGTGGACGCCAACGGCGGCAAGATGGACAAGGTCGCCAACGGTACCGGCCCCTTCAAGCTGGTGGAGTATACTCCCAACACGCGCACCGTGCTGGAGAAGAACCCCGACTACTTCATCAAGGGCCAGCCACTGCTGGATAAGGTCATCTACCAGCCGATCCCGGATGCGACCGCGCGCAGCACGGCCGTCCGCACCGGCACGGTGGACATCATTGAGTACGCGCCGCCCAAGGATCTGACGCTGTTCCGCGGCGATCCGAAGCTCGCCATCGCCGGCGACGGCAGCAACAACAACGTGCGCTACCTCGCCTTCAATACAACCGTCAAGCCGTTCGACAATCCGAAGGTGCGCCAGGCGATCGCCTGGGCGGTTGACCGCAAGGCGGTGCTGGACGCCGCCGAAAACGGCGCGGGCAAGATCCTGGATGCCGGCCCGTTCCTGCCGTCGTTCTGGCCCGGCCTGCAGCAGCCATATTTCAAGCAGGACATTGCCAAGGCGAAGCAACTGCTGACCGAAGCCGGCTATCCGAGCGGCTTCACGGCGAAGCTGAAGAACACGCCGACCTATTCGTTCCTGGGCAACGCCGGCATCGCGGTGCAGGACCAGTTGAAGGCCGTCGGCGTCAACCTCGAGATCGAATCGCTGGAATGGAGCGTCTTCCTGTCGGATTACCTCGGCAAGAAGTACGAGGCGGTCGTGAGCGGCTACAGCGCGTTCATGGACCCGGACAATCCGCTGGATGGCACCTACGTCTCGGGGCGGCAGAACAACTTCATGTCGTACAGCAACCCGAAGTTCGACGAGTTGGTGGCCAAGGGCTCACAGATCAGTGATCAGGCAGAGCGCGCGAAGATCTACCGCGATGCCCAGCAGATCCTGATCGACGACTCGCCGATGGTCTTCCTGTTCGCCTCGAACGAGTACGAAGTGAGCCAGACCTACGTCAAGGGCTATATGCACTACCTGAACGGTTCGCACGTCAGCCTGCGCAACGTATGGTTGGACAAGGGTCAGTAAACCTCTCGTAGCCTAACCGTTTGTATTGCGTGCTGTGCGGCGCGTCTCGACCGCGCAGCACGCAATACGTATTTCTGAAGCGGATCGCCATGTCCCGGTACCTGTTTGGGAAGTTCATCGCTTCGATCTTCGTGCTGATCGGCGTCAGCATATTTACGTTTGCGCTCGTGCGCGGGATACCGGGCGACCCGATTCGGACCATGCTGGGCACGGATGCCAGCGGCGCCGATTACGAAAAAATGAAGCGGCTCTACGGGCTGGATCGTCCGATGTACGAGCAGTATGCCGAGTGGCTGGTGGAGGTGGTGCGGGGCAACCTGGGCAAGTCCATCCGCACCGGCTTGCCCGTCGGCGAGTCGATCGTGCAACGCCTGCCGGTCACGCTGGAACTGACCCTGCTGGCCGTGGTATTGGGGCTGGTGATCGGCGTGCCGGCTGCCATCCTCGCGGCGCAGGCGCGCGGCCGCTTTACCGACAGCGCACTGAGCGTGCTGGTGTTGAGCGGCATTTCGATGCCGGGCTTCTGGCTGGCGACCCTGCTGGTGCTGGCTTTTTCGCTCATGCTGCGCTGGTTCCCGCCGATCGGGTATATCCCGCTGCAAGAAAACCCGGTGGAGAACCTGCGGCGCATGGTGCTGCCGGCCATCAGCCTGGGCGTTGCCTTCGGCGCGACGACGATGCGTTTCACCCGCTCGTCGCTGCTGGAGGTCTTCAATCAGGACTACATCCGTACGGCGCGCGCCAAGGGCCTGCGCGAACGACTCGTGACCTACCGCCACGCGCTGAAGAACGCACTGATCCCGGTCGTCACCGTCACCGGCATTCAGATCGGGCGCTTGATCGGCGGCACCGTCATCATCGAGCAGATCTTCGCTCTGCCCGGCATCGGCCGCTACGTCTTCGACGCGATCTCGCAGCGCGACTACCCGATCATCCAGGGCACCGTGCTGTTCTTCACGCTGGTCTTCATCCTCGTCAATCTGGCAGTGGACATCCTCTATGGCGTCATTGACCCGCGCATCAAGTTCGCAACCGACTGACGGCGCCGGCGCGGCGCTGCCCTCGGCGCGACACGCCTCGGAATGGGAGCGCTTCATGCGGCGCGCGTCGCGCAGCCCGCAGGGCATCGCCGGACTGGTGATTGTCGTGCTGTTCGCGCTGATGGCGCTGTTCGGGCCGCTGGTTTCACCTTACTCGCCGACGCGCCAGCAGATGAGCAAGCGCCTCGCGGAGCCGAGCGCCGAGTTCATGCTCGGCACCGACGACTTCGGGCGCGATGTGTTGAGCCGCATCCTGTACGGCGCGGAACCGTCGTTCCGGGTCGGCATCTTCTCGGTCGCCATGGCCCTGCTGGTCGGCATGGCGTTGGGGGTCATCGCCGGCTATCGCGGCGGACGCGTGGACAGTCTGCTGATGCTGGCGATGGACGTGCTGTTTGCCTTCCCGGCCGTCTTGCTGGCGATCGCGATCATGGCGCTGCTCGGCCCGAAACTGGAAAACGTCATCCTGGCCATCGGCGTGGTCAACCTGCCGGTCTTTGTGCGGTTGACACGCGCCTCGGTGCTGTCGGTCAAGGGCCTGCCATATATCGAGGCGGCGCGCAGTGTCGGCGTGCCCGCGCCGATTATCGCCGTGCGCCACATCATGCCGAACATCCTCGCGCCGCTCGTCGTGCAGACCTCGCTGACCGTCGCCGCGGCCATCTTGACCGAAGCGTCGCTCTCGTACCTCGGGCTTGGCAACCCGCCACCCGCGCCCTCGTGGGGCAACATTCTGTCCAGCACCTACGGCTTCATCGAGACGCGCCCCTGGCCGACCATCTTCTCCGGGCTGGCGATCATGCTGGCCGTGCTCGGCTTCAACCTGATGGGCGACGGCCTGCGCGACGTGCTCGACCCGACCACGCGCGATTAGAGCGGATAGCAGAATGAGCCAATATGACCACCACCCGGCTCCATATTGGTGTCGGGGCGGTTCGTGAACCGCCCGCGTTAGCCTCTAGGCAATACCTTTCAAATAGCGACGATCACGCGGACGACATTGAAATATTCCGTGTGTTCCGTAGTCGTCTGTTTCGGGTTTGCTCGATAATACTACTAATTCAACTTGACCGTGTCCCCATTTGTCATGCATGTCCTGTGCGCGGCGGCTTTGCCGCCGTCCGCCGCTCTGCAGCGGGCACAGGATGAAGTGCGAAGGTCGCACCACCGGCCTACGACGCGCTTCACGCACGAAGCATCTCGCGCGCTTCGCCCCAGATGTTTCGCGCGCGCGGCGGGTCGAATGACGGCGGTTTTGCCTTCGCGCTCAACATGACACGTCGATGAGGACATACTCAAGTCGAAACAGTATTACGCCCGCACCGAAAACGGGTACACCTCGTCGAGCGTGACCGCCGGGTCGGCGATAAGCCACGCGATCAGTTCCGCCACGCGCTCCGGCTCGATCACCTTGGCGCGGTCCCAGTTCGGCGTCGCGGCCCAGCGCATCGGTGTGTTCATCGGACTGGGGCAGATCGCCGTGACCTTCACGCCGAGCGGCTTCAACTCCTGCGCCAGCGCCTTGCTGAACCCGACGACGCCCGCCTTGGCGGCCGTGTACGCGGCGACGGTGGCCGCGCCGTCTTTGGCCACGCGTGATGCCACGTTGATGATGTGCCCGCCCGGCTGCCGGGTGATCGGCCCCAGCACGGCGCGGCAGGTCAGGAAGACGCTCGTCAGGTTGCTGGTGATGATGCGCTCGAAGTCGGCCAGTGTGTTCTCGGCGGTCGGCTTCAGCAGCGCCTCGCCCGCGCAGTTTACGAGCACATCGATGCGCCCGTACGCCTTGAGTGTCGCGTCGACCAGTGCAGTCACTTGCGCCTCCTGCGTGGCGTCACACGGCACGGCCAGCGCGCGGCCGCCCTGTGCCTTAATATCGGTGACCGTTTGCTCGATCTCGGCCGGCGTGCGCGATGCGGCGACGACAGTGTAACCGCGTCGCCCGAGTTCCAGCGCCGTCACGCGACCCAGCCCGCGCCCCGCGCCGACGATCAATGCCACGCGTCCCTGCTCCGATGAATTCGACATGGATGGAAACTCCTTGAGAAGATGACCTTCTGCGCACATTATACTCGCGACCGGGATGAAATACTCAGCATCATGGTATGACCCGTCAAGCGCTGCATGATCGCGGAGCAGCGCGACTCAACACGATGGCACTGTTTGGGGGCGAAGCCGGTCTTATGCGATAATCGGAACATTTACCCGGCGCCTATCGCATGACGGCTGAACGGGCGAATGGCTGGCCATGCGATGCGGCATGACGGGCAATTCATATCCTGCACGGCTCTGATGGGGGGATCCGATGACAGCTCATGTTTCAGCGCGCGCCCGGATAGTTTGGATTGTCTCGCTCGTCTCTCTGCTGCTGCCGCTGGCGCAGCCGCTTTGGTCGGTGCCGAGCGCCGCCGCCCCGGCGCGTCCGGCGCCCGACACCCGCCCTAACATTGTGCTCGTCCTCGCCGATGACCTGGATGTGCGGCTCAACACGCTGAACTACACGCCGTATATTCGCGACCGGCTGATGAACCAGGGCGTCACGTTCGACAACGCGCTGGTGCCGGTGTCGCTCTGCTGCCCCAGCCGCGTCTCGCTGCTGCGCGGGCAGTATGTGCACAATCACCAGGTCTTCACCAACGGCCCGCCGGATGGCGGCTTCCAGAAGGCGCAGGCGCTCAACCTCGAAAACTCGACCATCGCCACGGTGCTGCAGGCGTCGGGCTACCGCACGGTGCTGATGGGTAAGTACCTGAACGGCTATCCGATCACCAGTTCGCTGACCTACATTCCGCCCGGCTGGGACGAGTTCTACAGCCCCTCCAGCGACGCCGCCTATTTTGGCTTCAACTACTCGATGAACATGAATGGCGTGCTGGCGCCGTTTGGCAGCGCGCCGGAAGACTACATGACCGATGTGCTGTCGCGCACGGCGGTCAACTTCATCACGCGCACGGTCAGCGGCGGGTCGCCGTTCTTCATGGTCGTGGGCACCTACGCGCCGCACGGCCCGTCGACGCCGGCGCCCCGGCACACCGGGCTGTTCACCGATGTCGTCATGCCGGTGGGCGGCTCGTTCAACGAGCTCGACAACAGCGACAAGCCGCCGCTCATAGCGAGCTTGCCGCTGCTCACGGTGACGCAGATCCTGGAGATGAACGACCACTATCGCAACCGTCTGCGCTCGATGCAGGCGATAGACGAGATGGTCGCCAGCCTGGTGGACACGCTGCAGGCGGCCGGCGTGCTGACCAACACGTACTTTGTATTCACGTCGGACAACGGCTATCACATGGGGCAGCACCGCTTCCCGCCGGGGAAGTACACAAACTACGAGGAGGACCTGCGCGTGCCGCTGATTGTGCGCGGCCCCGGCGTGCCGGTCAGCCAAACCGTGTCGGCGTTGGTGAGCACGATGGATCTGCCGCCGACGTTTGCCGAGATCGCGCAGACGGCCATGCCGGCCTACGTCGATGGCCGTTCGCTGCTTGGACTGCTGGCGGGGTCGCCGGCGTCGTGGCGGCAGGTGTTCTTCCTTGAGCAGTACCCGTTCTCCAGCCAGTTGGAAGCCCCGTCACTGCGGAACGGGCTGCTGGAGCCCGACGAGCCAGACCAAACGTACCGGCGGATGCAGGAGCCGGCGTCGCTGTGCGCTTCAACAACCGTCGACCCCAAGCCGCTCTATACCGGCATCCGCGGCACGCGATACAAATATGTGGAGCACCATGCGTGCGACCGTGAAATATACGACCTGCTGAACGATCCGTACGAGATGGACAACATATACAGCCTGACGACCGAGCAGACGCGCTCGCAGTTGGCCGCCTGGCTGCAGGTGATGGAGTCGTGCGCGGCGGCCGTCTGTCGCGCGTTCGAGATGGCGCCGCCGCAGATTGTCTTCTTGCCGAACATTGCCCGGTAGCCTGCTCGCAAGGCTAACAGAACGCCGCGCATGCATGCGCGGCGTTCTCGCGTCTCGAGCGGCTTCACGAATAACACGATACGGCCAGCAGTTGTCAAGGCGAGGCCAAGATTTCTCAGCCGCTGCGCGGCATCGAAATGACAACACCGCGCGCATGGTCATTTCGAAGGCACGCAGTGCCTGAGAAATCTTGCTGGCCGCGCAGATCGCCTATCGGTTTATTCCAGCAAACGCTCTCGACAAGAAGGAGACCCTGATCATGATCAATGCCCGCTATGTGCATACCAATCTGGTTGCGCGGGACTGGCGCGCGCTGGCGTCATTCTACCAGCGCCTGTTCGCCTGCGCAGTCGTGCCGCCTGAGCGTGATCTGTCCGGCCCCGATATTGATTCCGGCACCGGGATTGCCGGCGCGCGCATTCGTGGCGCACACCTGCGCCTGCCCGGTTGGGGCGACGACGGCCCGACGCTCGAAATCTTCGCGTACGAACCGTCTATGCCGAAGCCGGAGACGGCGCTGAATCGTCCGGGGTACGGGCACATCGCGTTCCTGGTGGGCGATGTGCCGGCCGCGCGTGCCGAGGTGTTGGCCGCCGGTGGACGCGCGCTGGGCGCGGTCGTTACCATCACGCTGCCGACCGGCGCACGCATTGAGTGGTGCTATGTGACCGATCCCGAAGGCAACGCTATCGAGCTGCAAGCGCGCTCGTAGGGGAACACTGGGCGGGGAACCCCCGCCCCTACGACGCCACGGTAGGGGCGCGGTCTCCGCGCCCATTTCGCGTATTCGCGGGGGGGGGCGCACCGGGTGAAGAACGCAGAGCGGCGACATGGTCGGTGCGCATTGCATGCGCCCATCCGCTACGGCAGCCGGTTGAACCAGAACAGCGAGAGCAGACCGCCGAGCAGGAACAGCGCCGCGCCGCCGGCCGTGGCGAGCGCGGTCGCTTCGATCTGCTGCGGCTTGCTGACAATCGTCGTATCCAGCGCCTCGTAGATGTCGTGCAGGTCGGTCTCAGTGGCCGCGTAGTAATACTTTGCATCGGTTTGCTTGGCGATCTTGCGCAGGGTTGTCTCATCGAGCATGGCGCGGAACCCGCCCCCGCCGCCACCGAAGCCGCCTTGCCCGCCCTGTCCGCCAGGCCCGCCGCCAAATCCGCCCTGTCCCAGCACGGCGCCTTCCGGCGTGCCGATGCCGATGGTATAGACGCGAATGCCGCGATCGGCCGCGATCAGCGACGCATCGAGCGGGCTGGGGCCGGTGGTGTTCTGCCCGTCGGTCAGCAGCACGATGATTGCCGGCGCGTAGACGCCTTTGGGTACCGGTGTCCCGGCAGGCCGGGCGATGGGCGGCGGCGGCGCGCCCGGCCGTCGGTCCGGCACGGCCAGCGGCGCCTCGTTGAGCGGCGGCAAGTCCTGGCCCAGCGCCTCCGCAATAGCGTTGAGCGACGTCATGATGCCGCTGCCGATGGCGGTGGCGCGCTGCGTGTTCAGGCGCGCAATGGCTTCCGTCAACAGTTCGTGGTCGGTGGTCGGCTCCTGCACCAGTGCCGCCGTGCCGGAAAACGACACGACGCCGATGCGTGTATCGGGTCCCTGCCGCTTGACGAAGTCGATGGCAGCTTTCTTGGCGGCATCGATCCGGCTGGGCTTCAGGTCTTGCGCGCGCATGCTGCCCGATACGTCAATGGTCAGGATAATCGTGGCCTGCGACGAGAACAGCGTCATGAGCGTGTATGGCCGCGCCAGCGCGAAGATAAGCACGCCGCAGCCGATCAGGAACAGGGCCGGCGGGATGTGCCGGCGCGCGCCCGGCCCTTTCTGAACGGCATCGCGCACGATGGAGAGGCTCGAATAGCGCAGCGCGAACCGGGAGCGGCGCCGCTGGGCCAGCACGTAGCCGGCCAGCAGGACGGGCACCATGATGAGCAGCCACATTGCGGAGGGAGCCAGGAATTGCATCGCAGGACCGGCCTTGGTCAACGGGCGGATACGCAGGTGACGAGAACGCGAGCCGCCGCCCGCTGTCCCGGAGCGCGATGACCATGCCTAGCGGCGCAGGGCTGCGTCGAGTGCTTCGCCGAGATTGCGCGCGCCGACCATTTCGATCTGGCGCGGGGCATCGACCCGCTTCAACAGCGTGTGCGGCACGATGCAGCGCGCATAACCGAGCTTGGCCGCCTCGCCCAGCCGGCGCTCGGCCTGGCTCACCGAGCGCAGTTCGCCGGACAGGCCGACCTCGCCCATGATCGCCAGATCCACCGGCACCGGCGTATCGCGGAAGGAGGAGGCGATGGCGATCGCCAGGCTCAGGTCGGTTGCCGGTTCGCTTACCTTCAGGCCGCCAACCACGTTCACAAACACATCCTGGTTCGACAGGTTCATGCCGAGCCGTTTGCTGAGCACCGCGACCATCAGCAGCAGGCGGTTCATATCCACGCCGTTGCCGGTGCGGCGCGGCAGGGCAAACGAGGTGGTGCTCGTCAGCGCCTGGATCTCGCACAGGATCGGCCGCGAGCCTTCCATCGTGACGGCGATGGCCGAGCCGGCGAAGTTGCCCACCCGGTCGGCCAGGAACGCTTCGGACGGGTTGAGCACTTCGACCATGCCGCCCTGTTCCATGGCAAACACGCCGACCTCATTGGTCGCCCCGAAACGGTTTTTAGTGGAGCGCAGCAGGCGGAACGAGTGGAAGCGGTCGCCTTCGAGGTACAGCACCACGTCCACGATGTGCTCCAGCACGCGCGGGCCGGCGATCGCGCCGGCTTTGGTGACGTGGCCGACCAGGAAGATCGGCGTGCCGGCCGCTTTGGCGACGTGCTGCATGCGCGAGGCGCATTCGCGCACCTGGGTCACGCTGCCGGCCGACGATACCAGTTCTTCCAGGAAGACGGTCTGGATTGAGTCGATGATCACCGCTTTCGGCTGCAGCGTGTCTAGCTCCTGGATGATGACATCGAGGTTGGTCTCGGCGAGCAGGTAGAGGTTGGCCGGGTTGATACCCAACCGCTCGGCCCGCAGTTTGATCTGCTGCGCCGATTCCTCCCCGGACACGTATAGCACCGGGCCGACCGCATCGGCCATCTGCGCGGCGACTTGCAGCAGCAGCGTGGATTTGCCGATGCCCGGGTCGCCGCCGATCAGCACGAGCGAGCCCGGCACGATGCCGCCGCCCAGCACGCGGTTGAACTCCTCCATCGGCACGCGCCAGCGCTGAAACGCGTCGACGTTGACTTCACGCAGACGCTGCGGGTGCGAACGCAGTCCGGCTGTGCTGCCGGCCTGCGCCGTCCGCCGCGATTCCTGCACCTGCTCGACCAGCGTGTTCCATTCGCCGCAGTCCGGGCACTGCCCGGCCCAGCGCGGCGCCTGGTAGCCGCACTGCTGGCAGACAAATACGGTGCGCGCCTTCTTGGGAGGCATAGATGTGCGGGCGCGCTAACTCTTGACCGCGTCGTCCTTCTTCGCGCTATCTTTTTTCTCCGCCTCGTCCTTCTTGGCCTGCTCGTCGCCGGATGTCGCCTTGCGGAACTCGCGGATGGCGCCGCCGATCGCGCCGCCCACTTCACCCAGGCGGCCCACGCCGAAGACGATGATGACGATCACCAGGATCAAGATCAGTTCCGGCGCTCCAATGCCTTTGAGAAACATGCTGGTCTCCTTGTCGTTGCGCGTTGCGCGCGCATGAATCGTCGCCCGCGGCAGTCAGTCGTCGGGGCGCTGCAAATCGGTAGACAATAGCAAGGGGCAGGTCAGCGACCTGCCCGTCGATGTTGAATGCAACGAGATGGGCGGGTACTCGCCTCAGGCTGGTTTCTCTTTCTCGTCGCCCGGGTTCTGCTTGGGCGCGGCGGCCGCGTTCTCGTCGCCGGTGGCGTTGCGAAACTCGCGGATGGCCTTGCCCACCGCACCGCCGATTTCGCCCAGTCGACCCACGCCGAATACCACGATAACGATCACAAGAACCAGGATCAACTCGGGAGCGCCCAGTTGGGGCATGGTGTTCTTCTTTCCAGGTCAGTTGACCTACTAGGGCTACCGGTCGACTCCGTGCAGCCGGCGCGATGCCTTCCGTTCGTGACGGCCATTATAGCACCGCTTGCAAATGCGTCTGAATTGTCAACCGGCACTTACGGTCGCCGCGCGGGCGCACCGCCCGTGCTGCTGATGGCGGGTATACCAAGCGCATCGGTGCCGCCGCTGTTGTTGTTGAAATACATGGCCCGCTCGGCCACAATCGGCCGGTCGGACGTGACGACGCTGGAAAAGGCCACGCCGCTCACGATCTGATTGACCCAGATGGTGCGCCGGCTGTTGGCCGGCACCACAATGGTGTAGGCCGTGGCCGGCGCGGCCTCCTGCAGGAAGCTGACGCTGACATTGGCCGGGGCGCTGTTCGGGTTCATCAACAGCAGGAAGGTGTTGAACGACGGCTGGGTGCTGCCCTCTGCGAAGTGCCAGACGGCCGCGGGCTGCGCCGCCGCCTCCGAGTTGTGCCCGCCCCGCGCCGACGGTACGCCGAAGTACATCGAGCGCTCGACGACGACCGGCTGGTCGGCTGTGACCCGGGTGCCGAACGCCGCGTTGGGCACGACCCAGTTCGCGTAGATGCTCAGGCGCGTCCGCGCCGTGATGGTGTACGTGCGCGTCACGACGGCGCCATCGTCGCGCAGGAAGGCGACGTCGGTGTGCGCCGCTGTAGCGCCGGGGTTGGCGACCAGTACCCAGGTATCGTAGTTCGGGCCGGTGTATCCCTCGGCCAGGTACCAGGTCGTGCCGGGCGCTGTCACGCCGGTTGCGCCGTGGCTGCCGGTGCCGAAGTACATCGCGCGCTCGGCCACGATCGGCAGGTCGGTCGCGACCGACATCGCGATCGCGGCGTTGGGGACGATCGTGTTAGCGTACACGTTGGTGCGGCTATTAGGGCTCAGGTTGAACGTGCGGGTAACGGTCGTGCCGTTGTCGCGCAGGAACGTGACCGTGGCGTGCGCGGTGGTCGCATTAGGGTTCAGCATCAGCAGCCAGGTCTGGAATGGAGATGCAGTCGAGCCTTCCGCGAAATACCATGTCGCGGACGGCTGGGATACTCCGTGCGAGGTGTGGCCGTCCAGCCGGCTGTACATCGCGCGCTCGGCATAGATCGCGCTGGCCGACTCTACCTTCATGGAGACCGCGCTGTTGGGCGCCTCGTTGTTGACGAACACGTTCATGCGGCTGGACGGGCGAATCGCGTACGACTTGACGAGCGGCGCGCCGCTCTCGCGATAGTATGTGATCGTCACGTTCGCGGTCGAGAGGTTTGGATTCTCCAGCAGCAGGAAGGTAGCAAACCCGCTCTGCGTGCTGCCCTCGGCGAAGTACCAATGCGACACAGGCGGCACGGTTGGCGACGGGGTCGGCGTCTGGGTTGGCGTTTGGGTCGCTGTGCCGGTCGCGGTAGCGGTGCCGGTGGCTGTCGGCGTGGCCGTCTGGGTTGGCGTACTGGTGGCGGTGCCGGTGGCCGTCGACGTACTGGTCGGCCCGGGCGTGCTGGTGCTGGTCGCCGTGGCTGTCGCGGTCGGCGTGCGGGTTGGCGTCGGAGTATTGGTTGCTGTGGCCGTGTTGGTCGGCGTGTTGGTGGGCAGCGTGGTGGCCGTGAACGTGACGTTGATATCCGCGCCCGCGGGAACTGTCACCGTGGTGCCGTTGAAGGACAGCCCGGCCGCCGATGCCGTCACCAGCAGCGCGCTGGCCGGCAGATTGGCGATCCGATAGGTGCCGTCGGCGCCGGTCACGGCGTTGAGGCCACCGGCAGAAACCGTCGCGCCCGATACCGGCTGTCCGAAGCTGTCGTTGACCGCGCCGACCAGCGAGCCGACCGATGCACTGCGGTACGTGCCGCTCAACGTGCGCCAGGCGTTGATGCGCCCGTAACCGAGGAATGCCGACCAGCCGCCGTTGGCGGTGCCGGCCACGTTGTCGGCGCCCTGCTGGATGGCGCGGAGGATGGCCGTATTGCCGCCCGCCGTGCCCTGCGCGATGCCGTTGGCCGCTGCGTACAGCGCGGCCAGTCCCGCGACATGCGGCGCGGCCATCGAGGTACCGTCCAGGTTGCCATAGTATGTTCCCAGCCCGCTGGGCAGCGGCAGGATCGGCAGCGTTGACAGGATGTTGGCGCCCGGCGCGGCGACGCCAACCCAGTTTCCGTACGAGGAGAAGTATGGGCGCAGGTCGCTGATATCGGTGGCGGCGACGCCGATCGCGAAGTTGCAGGCCGCCGGATACAGCGGCGTGCCGTCGCCGCTGTTGCCCGCCGCCGCAATCACCACGCTGCCCTTGCTCCAGGCGTAGTTGACCGCGTTCTGCAGCGCCGCGGAGAAGGCGGTGCCGCCCAGGCTCAAGTTGATGACGACCGCGCCGCGATCGGCGGCTCGAATGATGCCGCTGGCGATCGAACTGTAGGAGCCGTAGCCGTTGCTGTCCAGCACCTTGAGCGGCATGACCTGCGCGTTGAACGCGACGCCCGCGATGCCGCTGTTCACGTTGCCGACGACGTACGACGTGCCGTTGTTGGCCGAGGCAGCCAGGATACCCGCGACATGGGTGCCGTGCCCGTGGTCGTCGAGCGGATCGGTGCTGTTGGCGATGTAGTTGTACGCGTCGGCCCGGTCGATCTGGCCGCCCAGCGCAGCATCGCTGAACGCGCCGCCGGCATTGATGAAGTCCTTGTGGTTGTAGTCCACACCGGTGTCGATGACCGCGACTTTGATGCTGCCGGCCGGCTTGTTGGCCGACGTGTAGTAGATGTTGGGATAGAGCGCCCACGCGTTCAGCGCCTGGATTTTGGCCAGCGCCCACTGGCTGCCGGCCTGGTACGAGGCGTCGTTGGGGGGCGAAATCACCGCGCGGGCGACGTAGTTGGGCTCCGCGAACGCCACGCGCGCATCCCGCTTGTACTGCGTTCTGGCCGCAGCCACGCTCAGGCCGGGCGGCAAAAGCACGCGATGCATGGCGCTGTTCCCGCCCAGCACCTGCAGAACGGTGGCGCCGACGCGCGCGTGGACGGCGTCGGCGACCGTGACACCCGGCTTGAAGCCGACCAGCAGTTCGCCGGGCACATAAGCCGCCACCGGGTCGGGCGGCAGTTGCGCGGCGCGCAGATCGGGCGCCCAAAGCGATAGGCCGACCAGTATCGCCGCGAGCAGCAGCCAGTGTAGGCGGAAAAAGCGTCTCATGGGCAATCTGATGCCATTATACCGCCGTCATCTGTCTGCGTCTATTGGTCAGCGGTCGTGTCAGCAATTCTCATTTTGGAGTCGGTCGCCAGTATGCCCCTCATCCCCTGGCCCCTTCTCCCCGCGCGCGCGGGGAGAAGGGGAAAAGCTAATGGGGAGGTGCGCGGCGGCGCAGCCGCCGCGCACCTCCCCTTAGAATCTCGCCCCCTCCCAACTCCGTTGGGAGGGGGTCGGGGGGA